>JALYZB010000405.1 GCA_030945945.1 Actinomycetota bacterium
GGGGCGCCGGCGCCCGCGGATCCCTTGGATGCGCCCGACGGAGGCCGGCGGTGAGCGAACGGCTGGGTTACTCGTTCGGGCCACTGGAGCGGCGGGGACTGCTCGGTCAGCTTCCGGGCGCCTCGGCCGGTTGCCTCGCCGTCGGGGTTCTGACGGCGATCGCGCTGCTGGACGGCACGCCCTCGCCCGCCGGGCTGTTCGAGGCGCTGCTCGCCGTGACGAGCTCAGCGGCGGTCGCGCTGCTTCCGTTGCGGGGGCGCCCAGCCGCCGAGTGGGGACCGCTCGTCGTCGCGCACCTCGGGCGTCGGGCGACCGGCCGCCACCGCTTCGCGTCCGCCGTGGCCACGACCGGCGCGCGGGCCGCAATCAGGCTGCGCCGACGCCCCAGCCTGACCGGGCCTGAGCCCGTTCCCCCGCCCCAGCTCCGGGGCGTCCGGATCATCTCCGCCGGCTACCACGGGCGCACGATCGGTGCCCTCGCCGAAGATTCCGCCCGCCGGCTGACTGCAGTGCTCGCCTGCCGCGTGCCGGCCTTTGCGCTGCTCGATGCGGACGCCCAGGAGCGTCGCCTGGCCCGCTGGGGACAGGTCCTGGCCGCGGCCGGGGGGTCGTCGATCCGGCGGCTGCAGTGGATCGAGCGCAGCGCCCCGGCGCCGGGGGACGAGTTGGCGCGGTGGGTCCACGATGAGCGCGACCCGGCCGTCCCTGCCCGGGGCGTGCCGCTGATCGAGTCCTACCTGGAATTGATCGGCGCGACCGACGGCGCCAGCCAGCTGCACGAGGTTCTGATCGCGGTGCAGATCGACAGCCGGCTGACCCGAGAACGCCGGCGGGCCGATCCACTCACAACCCTGATCGAGGCGACCGAGCGCGTGGCCCGGGGGTTGCGCGCCGCCGAGGTGGCCGTACTCGGCGCACTCTCACCCCAGCAGCTCGCCCAGAATCTGCGAACCGCGTTTGATCCGTTCCTGCGGTCCGAGCTGGCCCGGCTGACGGCGGCCGACCCTGCCCGGAAGGGACTTGACGAGTACGGGGCCTGGCCGCTGGGCGCCCGCGAGGCGTGGGAGCACTACCGCGTCGACGGGTCGCTGCACGCGACCTACTGGATCGGCAGCTGGCCGCGGCTCGAGGTCTCGCCGCTGTTCCTCTCCCCGCTGCTGGGCAGCTCGGGCGCGGTCCGGACCGTTGCGGTCAGCTTCGAACCACTGGCCAGCGCGCGGTCCACGCGGGAGGTCGAGGCGGCGGTCACCCGGGACCGGGCCGATCGCGAGCTTAGGGCGCGATTCGGGCAGTCCGAGACCGCGCGCCAGCGCCAGACCCAGCAGGCGACCGCGCGTCGCGAGTCAGAGCTGGCCGCTGGCCACGGGGAGGTGCGGCTGAGCGGCTTTGTGACGGTGACCGGCCGCGACCCCGACGAACTGCGTCGTTCGTGCGCGGAGGTGTCTGACCAGGCAGCGCGGGCGCACCTGGATCTGCACCGCCTCTACGGCCAGCAGGCGGACGCGTTCACCTTCACGCTGCCGCTGGCACGAGGTCTGAGGTGAGCCGACGAGGGGCGCAGCGCCCGGGCCATCGTGTCACCACCCGTCACGCGCAGGCTTTGTATCCCTTTCACTCGCCGGGCGGCCTGGGGGGCCGCGGCGTGTTCATCGGACGCGACGCGAGCGGCGGGGCGTTCTGCTTTGACCCCTGGCTGCTCTACGGCGAGGGCGTGATCGACGACCCCAACGTGATCGTGCTGGGGACCCTCGGACAGGGCAAGAGCGCTCTGGTCAAGACGCTGCTGTGGCGCATGCTGCTGTTCGGCCGGCGAGCCTTCGTGCTCGACGTCAAGCGCGAGTACGGTCCGCTGTGCGCGGCCGCCGGGGTGCGGCCGATCTCGCTGGTGCCCGGCGGCGGGGTCCGGCTCAACCCGCTCGCATCGCGGCCCGAGGAGCACGCGCAGCTCGAGCTGCTGCGCGCGGTGACGGTGACCGCACTGGAGGGACCCCTCAGCCAGATCGAGGCCGGGGCGCTGCGCGA
Source organism: Actinomycetota bacterium (assembly GCA_030945945.1). Next base: position 2,023 of record JALYZB010000405.1, read on the forward strand.
GGCACTGCGGACGGTCCGCCTGCGCGGGGCCGGTGAGCCGACGCTGCCAGAGATCGCGGCCGCCCTGTTCATGCCCAGCGCCGAAACCGCGGACCGCCTGCAGACCACGCCGGAGCGCCTCGCCGCCGATGCCCGGCGTGCGGCGCTTGGCCTCCAGGACCTGTGCGAGGGCCCGCTGCGAGGCATGTTCGACGGTCCGACGACCCCGGGGCTGGACCTCGACGCGCGCCTGCTCGTACTCGATCTCCATGCCGTCCGAGACTCCGCCGCGGTCGGGATACTGATGGCCTGCGCGACCGCCTGGATCAGTGCGCTGCTCGCCCGGACCGCGGAGCGCCCCGGCCGCGAGCGGCTGATCAACGTCGCCGACGAGTCCTGGAAGATCGTCCAGCACACGGGGCTGGGCGAATGGTTTCAGTCCAACTTCAAGCTCGCGCGCCAGTTCGGGGTCATGAACCTCGTCGTCCTGCACAAGCTCGCGGACCTGCATGCGGCCGGGGACGCGGGCTCGCGGGCGGCGCGCATCGCCGAGGGATTGATCGCCGATGCCTCGACGCGGATCGTCTATCACCAGGACGAGAGCCAGATTCCGTTGACCCGGTCGATGCTCGGGCTCTCGCGCAGTGAGTCAGAGCTGATCTCGCTGCTGTCGGCCGGACAGGCGCTCTGGCGCGTAGGCGCGCGCTCGTTCGTGGTCTCTCACCACCGCTCGGCTCTAGAGATCGCCCTAACCGACACCGACACGGGCATGCGGGCGACCACCACGTCGCTGCACGGTCGATGACCGGCGAACGTTCGCGGTCGGCCGCGGGACCGGGCGGACCGGGCGACGCCGTCCTGTTCGCGGTCCTCGCCGCGGCCGGGTCGATCGCGGGCGGCGTCTGGGCGTGGGGCGGCGTGGCCGGCGTCGTGTTCGGAGACGGGTGGCCGCACGTGACGACCGGCCAGCTGGCCAGGGTGCTCG
>JALYZB010000410.1 GCA_030945945.1 Actinomycetota bacterium
GCGCTGCCGGACGGGATGGCGCCGATGGCCCTGCACTTCAACGGCACCGCGTACTACCGGGGTGACGACGGCGCCCTGCAGATGGTGCTCGTGCCCTGGAACACGTCGATCGACTTCCGGATGCCGGTCTCGGTGTGGCGCGAGACGATCGAGCACTACTACCCCAGACTGGGCTGGGCGGCGCTCACCCATCCGACCCTCGAAGCCCTCCAGGACGCCAAACGCCAACGCGGCCTGCCGACCCTGGATGCGACCGTGAGCGCGCTACTTGAGGAGACCCGACGTGACTGATGCACTGGAGACCCTGCTGCAGTCGCTGCTCTACGAGGGCTACGCGCTGTACCCGTACACGCCGACGGCGACCAAGAATTCGACCCCGACTCCGTTCGGCATCGCCTACCCGCCCGCGTACGCGCAGACCCTGGCCAGCACCTATGACCACCTGGAGATGCGAGTCGCTCTCCAGGCGCCCGCCGACGCCGTGGTCAGCGGCGAGGTCCGCCTGCTGGCGCCGATCGGCGAGGGCCACCGGGCCGAGCCCCACCGGCTGACGCTGCCCGGGATGATGGTCGGGGCGCTCGCCCACACGCCGGTGGGCAAGGCCCAGTCGCTGGACGGTCCCGACGGACCGCCGCTCGAGGTCAGGCTCTCGATGAGCGCGCGCGTGACCGGCAAACACCGTTATGAGGTCGTGCTGCGGATCGAGAACCTCACGGTGACCTCCTCAGGGCTGGACCGGGCCGGTGCGCTGGCCCGATCGCTGCTCTCCACCCACCCGGTCCTGAAGGTGACCGGCGGGTCCTTCATCTCCGCCCTGGAAGAGCCGTGCGGCTCGGTGAACACGTTCCCGGTGCTCGCCGGACCGCAGGACGACGCGGTGGTCGGGGCGGCGATCGTGCTCCCTGACCATCCCCAGATCGCCCCTGAGAGTCAGGGCGGCCTGTTTGACTCGACCGAGATCGAGGAGGCGCTGCTGCTGCACCTGCAGGTGCTCTCCGATGAGGAGCGCGCGGCGATCGCGCAGTCCGATCCGGCGGTCCGCGAGATGCTCGCCCGCGCCGACGCCGTCGGCTCCCAGGAAATTCTCGCCCTGCACGGGCGGGTCACGGTCAGCGATCCGGCGCCGACCGAAGCGCCGCGCGAGCGGCTGACCACCGAACCGCCGCGCGAGCCGGCCAACCTGGTGGATCCCCGCGCGGGTGAGGAGACGGCCCAGATCGGTTCCAAGCGCCTGCGCCAGGGGGGCAAGGTGATCGTCCATCCCTCGCCGGGCGCCGACCTCCAGGCCCGGATGCTCGACGGCCGCACCGCCACGCTGGAGCGCATCTTCACCGACTACGACGGCCGTCTGCATCTCGGGGTCACGATCGACGACGATCCGGGCCAGGACCTGATGCGCGAGAGTGGCCGTTACCTGTACTTCTTCCCCCAGGAGCTCGAGGTGATCGACACATGACCCACCCAGACCAGTTGCGCTCGATTCTCATCGCCGGGATCGGCAACGCCTGGCTGCGTGACGATGGCTTCGGCGGCGCGGTGGCCCGCAGCCTGCACGAGCAGACCCTACCCCCGGCGGTGTCCGTGATGGACGCCGGCACGGGCGGCCTGGACCTCGCCTACGAGGTCATGCGCGGCTATGACGCGCTGGTGATCGTCGATGTCACCCAACAGGGCGGCAGCCCCGGAACGCTGTACGTGATGGAAGCCGACGAGGACTCGGTGCCCGGAGCGATCGAGGACGGTGAGAACATCAACCCGCACGGCATGGATCCCCAGACGGCTCTGCGCTTTCTCAAGACGATGGGCGCGTGGCCGGGCCGGGTGATCGTGATCGGGTGCGAGCCGTCGGAGATCCAGGAGATGGGCTGGGGCCTATCCGAGCCCGTCCAGGCCTCCGTGCCACGGGCGGTCGGGCTCGTGCTCGAGACGGTCCAGGACCTGCTGTCCAGCACTCGCGCCCCGGTCCGGAGCTGACGCGTGCATGAGCTGTCGCTGGCCAGCGCGATCATCGCGACCGCGGCCAAGCACGCCGACGGCCGCGCGGTGGCCGTGGTCAGCCTCCGGGTCGGCACCCTGCGCCAGGTCGTCCCCGAGACCCTGCGGTTCTACTTTCAGTTCGTGGCCCGCGACGGCCTCTGTGAGGGCGCCGAGCTCGAGATCGAGGTGATCGAAGCCCGGCTGCGCTGCGGGCCCTGCGGGCACGAGTGGTCGATCGACATCCCCCACTTCCGTTGTCCGATCTGCGAAGGCAGCCAGGTCGAGATCGCGTCAGGGAACGAGTTCGAGGTCGAGTCCATCGAGATCGAGGAGGTCGCATGCATCGCACCAAGGTGACGGTCGTCGAGGAGGCGTTGGACGCCAACAACACGATCGCGACGGCCAACCGGGCCGACTTCGACCGCCACGGGGTGACGGTGGTCAACTTCATGAGCGCGCCCGGAGCCGGCAAGACGACCCTGCTCGAGCAGGCCGGGCCCGAGCTGGACGGCGTGCGGATCGGGGTGCTGGAGGGCGATGTGCAGGGGTCGATGGATGCCGACCGGCTCGCGCACCGCCACATCCCGGTCATCCAGCTCAACACCGGCCAGGGCTTCGGCGGCGAGTGCCACCTGGACGCCAACATGGTCCGTTCGGCGATCCCCTCCCTGCCCCTGGACGAGATCGACCTGCTGATCGTCGAGAACGTCGGCAATCTGGTCTGTCCCGCAGAATTTAGAATCGGCGAGGACGCACGGGTGATGGTCTGCTCGGTGACCGAGGGCGAGGACAAGCCGCTGAAGTACCCGCTCATGTTCCGCGCCTGCGAGCTGGTGGTGATCAACAAGGTCGACCTGCTCCCCCACCTCGACTTCGATCTCGGGAAGCTCGAATACCACATCGATCAGGTCCATCCCGGCGTGCAACGGATCGCCCTCAGCGCGCGGACCGGCGAGGGCGTGGAGGAGTTCAAGCAGTGGCTGGTTGGCGTCGCCGGCCGGCGACCGGTGGCGGCGTAGCCCGCGGGGGGAGCCGCGTCGTGTCGCAACCAGCACTGGACACCGACCATCTCGGTGCGCTGCTCACGCGGCGCACCGCGGCCAACCGGGTGTTCTTCGCCGCCGAGGCCGACCGCCTGGCCCGCGTCTGCCATCAGATGGCCGAGCGCTTTGCCCGCGGCGGGCGGCTGGTGGCCGTGGGGCGGTGCGCGGCCGCGCGCTCGGACGCCCGCCATATCGCCGTCGAGTTCGTGCACCCGGTGATCGTCGGCAAACGCGCGCTGCCCGCGCTGGCGCTGACCGCCGACGGCGGGCCGCTGGATGCCCAGGTCGCGCTGCTGGCCCGGCCCGATGACATCGCCGTCGCCTTCGGCACCGAGGATGGCGACCCCGAGACGATCGCCGCGGTACACGCCGCGCGCCAGCTCGGTGCTCTGACGATCGCCTTCGGTGAGCGCTCGCAGGCCGAGCACATCTTCGTGGCGCCGGGTACGGACGCCGACGTCACCCAGGAGCTCGTCGAGACGCTCTACCACGTGCTGTGGGAGCTCGTGCATGTGTTCTTCGACCATCAGGGGCTGCTCGCCGGACGGGCACCCCGGCGCAGCCACGACGCCGGCGCCAGCGGCTTTCTCTATCCGTTCCTGGATCAGCGCGAGGACCACCTGCAGCCAATCCTGGCCGACGTCGCGCGTTCGGTGCTGGCCAAGTCCGAGGAGACCTCCGAGCTGCGCGCCCAGACGATCGGCGAGAACCGGGCGGCGCTGCACGCCGCCGCCGCTGCGCTTCAGAGCTGCTTTGCCAACGGCGGCCAGCTGCTGGCGTTCGGCAACGGCGGCTCGGCCACAGACGCGATGGACGCGGTGGCGGACTTCCGCTCGGCCGCGTGCGGCCGCCAGGCGCGGCCGGCGCTGGATCTCACCGAGGACCCGGCGATCCTCACCGCGATCGCCAACGACGTCGGCACCGAGCCGGTGTTCCTGCGCCAGGTGATCGCCTACGGTCGCGCCGGTGATGCGCTGCTGGCCCTTTCGACGTCGGGCAACTCGGCCAACATCGTCGCCGCCCTGCGGGAGGGGCGCCGCCGGGGGATGACCAGCATCGCGATGGTCGGCTACGACGGCGGTCAGATCGCCTCCGAGGGGCTGGCCGATCACGTGATCATCACCCGCTCCGAGCACATCCCGCGCATCCAGGAGGCGCAGGCGACCGCCTACCACGCGCTGCGCGAGCTGGTGGGATGAACTCGGTCGCGCCCCCCGTACGCCGGACCCGCGTGCGGGTCTCAGGCACCGTTCAGGGCGTCGGCTTCCGTCCCCACGTGTACCGGCTGGCGCACGAGCACGCCCTGGCCGGGTTCGTCCGCAACGACACCCGCGGGGTCGAGCTCGAGGTCGAGGGCCCGGCGGAGGCGATCGCGGAGTTCCTGATCGCGCTATCGGCCCAGGCCCCGCCGCTGGCCGTGCTGGAGACCGTGGACTGCGCGGAATGCGCACCGCGCGGCGAGGCCGGATTTGCGATCCTGGCCAGCTCCGCGGCCGGCCGGGCCGACGCACCCGTCACGCCGGACAGCGCGACCTGCGCGGACTGCCTGGCCGAGCTGCGCGACCCCGCCGACCGGCGCTATCGCTACCCGTTCATCAACTGCACCAACTGCGGCCCGCGGTTCACGATCGTGCGCGGTGTGCCCTATGACCGCCCGCTCACCTCGATGGCCGGCTTTGCCATGTGCGATGCGTGTCGCGAAGAGTACGAGGATCCCGCCAACCGGCGCTTTCACGCCCAACCCAACGCGTGCCCGGTGTGTGGGCCGCAGGTGGCGCTCGTGCCCGCGGTCACGCCGGCAGGCGGCGCCGACCCGACGCCTCGGTGGCAGCCGCGGTCGCCCCCGGGGCGCGCGAGCT
>JALYZB010000421.1 GCA_030945945.1 Actinomycetota bacterium
CCCGGCAGGATCGCCTCGTATCCACGCATTCCAGGGCGCGACCAGCGATGGCGGCCGAGTACCGGCCCGGAAGCAATGCGGGTCCGCAGCGGCAAAGCAGAAGTGCCGCATCATGGTCTTTGCGACATCGGTCGCTGGCTCGAGCCCAGCCGTGCCCGTCACGGTATTGTGTCGTCGCGCCCGGCGACTCGGTCCGGCGGAGGAGGCTCGTATGTAGTGATGGTGATTCTCGAGATGGACGGCGATTCCGACGCGTTGCTCGCAGCAGACACCGAACCTGAGGCGCGCCGTCCGACATCGGCGGGACAGCCCGAGTCGTCGCACCAATGAAGGGCGGGGTCATCGTATGCACGGTGTGAGAATCAGCCGCGGCGCGCGACGCCTATCAGTCTGAGTCGGAGCACCAAGAGGCGCTCCAAGCGAGCGGACTCATGGCCGCCGTCACCGGCATACGCTCGCGCGTTTTCGAGAACGCTGTCGCTGCCGTAGGACCTCGATTCCGCTGAGGCCACACCCGCCGCGGCCGGCCCATGATCAACGGGAACGTCTCGTTCTCGGTGATCGGGTTTCTCAAGCGGCGCGCATCCCGGAGCCCAAATCTCAATCACGACCCGCCGATGGCTTCGGGTCAGGCGCTACGCCTCGTCGAGAACCAGAAGCGTCTCGGGGCGCACACCGTCATGCTTCATGACCTCAGCCGCCTGGTCGGTCTGCATGAAGCTCTGGAATGCGGCCATGTCGGGGATTTCGACGATTAGACCGACCCGATTGGAGCCCTGCGGGTCGCGGAACGTACGTACCGTGATCCCCATCGGTCCGAACACCTCCTCGCGCTTGGGCGAGCTCAACCAGTGCTCGACGTCGTCGACCTCGTGGAATATGACGTGGGTAGCCATCGCCTGCTCCTCCCTCTCACGGCAAAATGCCGTGCTCGACGCCGGAACCGGTCTCACGAGCAAGCCTATAGTCCGGGCAGCGCGCTTTGCAACCGCAAGTCGCCCGCACGCGGCATAGGTGCTTTGAGCCCTCAGCAGGCGCGCTCACGTCGCTTTCCGAAAGGGCTTACGAGCAGTGCGGCGTGCTCGTGAGCTGTCGCATAAACCAAGGCGATTGTAGGGAAGTGACAACGGCACCTTTCGGCGACCTCTCAGGAGGGCGTCAGCCAGCTGTGGCGCCGACGTCTTGTTATTCACGCCGTCGTCAATGATCGACGTAGCTAGCGACATGTCGTGGAGCGACGGAACTCGATGGGTGGACAGACGACATCGATCTCACCGTCGCTCATCCCGGTCGGGTGGTTGGACTCGTTCTCGCCACCGCGGGACGCGGAGGTTGCGCATTCCATTCGCGACAAGCCACCGACTCGCTCGAATGGGGAGCGGACCGGCATGAGCCAGTGCCGAACCTCGCGCGCTAGCTGGACAGCTCGCGGCTCGGCGCGGCGCGCCCCAGGGCGGCGGTGCAGCGTGTCAGCAGATCGAGCAGCTGGTGGTGCTCGGAATCGCTCAGGTCGTTCACCGCCACGCTCTCGAGGCGACGTACGAGCCGGTGCGCTTTGGTCATGAGCGATTTTCCGCTGGGTGTCAGGTCGGCGTTGAGCACCCTGAGGTTAATCGTGCTGGTAGTCCGTTTGATCAACTCCGTCCGCTCGAGCTGAAGGACGAGAGCGTTCATTGTCTGCGGGGTCACGAGGGCACGTCTTGCCAACTCGGCGGATGAGGCTCCGGGCGCCCGCTCGAGCGCTCTAAGTGTCGAGAACTGAGGAATCGTTAGGCCGAGGTCTCCCAGCGGTCGTTCAAGGTTCTTACGCCATGCTAGCTCGGCGACGCGCAGCTCGTATCCCAGCTGAGGCTGGTCGCTCATGAAGCGAGCATAAGCAGGTTGCCTGATATCAGTCAACCTGATATGATCTCAGCATGCCTGATAAAGCACTTTTCGGCGCCACAGGGAGCGCTCCGGCGGCGCTCTGGCTTCCATGACTCAGCGGCGCCCTCCTCAGCTCGCAGTGACCATTGACGCGCTTGAGGTCTCGGAATACAAGATCCCCACCGACTGCCGGGAGTCCGATGGAACGGCTGAGTGGGAGGCGACGACGATCGTGGTGGTGGAGGCTCGCGGCGGCGGGCTAACAGGTCTGGGCTGGACTTACGGAGACGTAGCCAGCGCCACCGTCATCGACTCGACGCTGCGAGAACTGGTGCGCGGGCGCGATGCGATGCGCGTCGGTGCGGCCTGGCGGGCGATGATCGCCGGCTGCCGCAACCTGGGCCGTCCCGGAGTGGCCTCGATGGCGATCGCCGCCGTCGACACCGCGCTCTGGGATCTCAAGGCCCGGCTACTCGACCTACCGTTGGCGACGCTGCTGGATGTGGTTCGCGATCAGGTTCCGGTGTATGGCTCGGGGGGCTTTAGCTCCTACTCCGACGACCGTCTGGCCGAGCAACTCGGCGGGTGGGTCGAGCAGGGCATTTCACGCGTGAAGATGAAGGTGGGGCGAGATCCCAGCCGCGACCTTGAGCGGGTGCGTGTCGCGCGCGATTCGGTAGGTCCGAGCACAGAGCTGTTCGTCGACGCCAATGGCGCGCTGAGCCGGATGCAGGCGCTGTGGTTTGCTGACCGATACGCCGAGGAGTTCGGCGTCAGCTGGTTCGAGGAGCCGGTTTCCTCGGATGACTTGGAGGGACTGCGGCTGCTGCGGGATCGGGCGCCGGCCGGGATGGACATCGCCGCGGGCGAGTACGGCTATAAGCTCGATTACTTCGAGAAGATGCTCGCCGCTGGGGCCGTCACATGCCTGCAGGCGGACGTCACCCGGTGCGAGGGGATCACGGGCTTCCTGCGGGTGGCGGCGCTGTGTGAGGCACGGTCGCTTGAGCTCTCGGCCCACTGCGGCCCGTCGATCCACGCGCATCCCTGCTGCGCGGTTCAGTCGTTTCGTCACCTGGAGTACTTCCACGACCATGCGCGTCTGGAGCGGATGCTCTTTGACGGCGTTCTGGAGCCCAAAGACGGGGCGCTGCATCCCGATTTCAGCCGCCCGGGCAATGGACTCGAGTTCAAGCGCGTCGACGCTCAACGCTATGCGGCCTGACCAACGAAAGGGACGAATGGGCATTCTGGCGAAGAAGAACGGCGGACGACGCCGGAGCGAGCACTTCATCGACCGCGCGGTGTCGAACATCGAGCACGGCCGGTTTGAACGATCGCTGTCGGGGGTGACCGCGTTCGCTGCCGCGGTGACTACGGCGGAGATCTATCTCGAGCATTACCGCGCGAGCTTCGGGAACAAGATGATGTGGAGCCCGATCATCGTTACCCCGCCGGTGATGGTGGCTGGGATCGGTGGCGTGTTCAGTCGTAGATGGGCAAAGACCTACCTGCCGATCACGGCGCTGATCTACACCGCCAACGGGCTGCTGGGCGAGTACTACCACGCCCGTGGAGTGGCTCGTAGGCCCGGCGGTTTCCAGCAGGCCAGTTACAACCTGGCGATGGGCCCGCCGATCATGGCTCCGGGCCTGATGACGATCGTCGGCATGCTCGGCGTCCTGGCCGCCCTGCTGCGCCGGGAGGACTGACTCCCGTGCCCGACCGCGATCTGACCAAGCCCGACCACCTGCCCAAGCTGCGCAAGAGCGGCGAGCCCCGCCATCCAAGCTGGCTACCGCGTCAGCGTCGGGGCACGAGCCCGCAGATGATCGGCCGCTATCCCGACTACGACGTGCTCGCCAACTCCGGCAACTGGGACGACGCGACACGCAGAGTGGTCGAGCAGCGGCTACAGACATCAGGCCCGCTTAGCTTCTTCAGCGCCCGGCAGGAGCCGACGCTGCGCGCCTTTTGCGATGTCACAACCGCCCAGGACACCGATCCACGGGTGCCGGTGGCCGAGATGGTCGACGACAAGCTGGCCTCCGGCCGCCTGGACGGCTTTCGCTACGCCAACATGCCGCGCGACCCCGCCACCTGGCAGCTGGTATTGCGCGGGCTTGACGAGACGGCCAGGAAGCGGCACGGGACCGAAAGCTTCGCCGCCTGTGACGCCTCCTCACGCGAGGCGATCGTCACCGCGCTCTCAAAGGGCGAACTCAGCGGGGGGGCCTGGGACGAGCTTGATGTCAGCCGCGCATGGTCGGTCTGCATGCGCGCGATCCTGGCTGCCTTCTACTCACATCCGTGGGCGTGGAACGAGATCGGCTACGGAGGGCCGGCCTATCCGCAGGGCTACATGCGCCTGGGCCCGGTGAGCACGCTCGAGCCCCATGAGCGTCCGGGCGCGACGGCCGAAGATCCGGTGCGCGTCGCGTCGGAGCTGCAGCCATGATCCGCGGACTGCTCAAGGGCTCCATCGGGCCCGAGTCCAACGACTCGCGCTTCCTGCTCGACGTCCATCGTCGTGACATGCCGGGCCAGGACACGATGGCTCGCTACCAGGACTCCGACGAGGTCGACCTCGTCATCGTCGGTGCCGGCGCCGGAGGCTCGGTCCTCGCGCAGCGCCTCGCCCGGCAGGGGTGGCGGATCGTGATCATCGAAGCGGGTCCGTTCTGGCATCCCGACGAGGACTGGGTGTCCGACGAGGCAGGCTCGCACCCGCTGTACTGGACGCAGGAGAGGGTGATCGGCGGCGGGGATCCGATCGAGATGGGCAAAAACAACTCAGGTCGCGGCGTGGGCGGCTCGATGGTCCACTACGCGGGCTACTGCCCGCGCTTTCACCCCTCGGACTTCGAGACCTACACGCGTGACGGCGTCGGCGTTGACTGGCCGATCTCCTATTGGGAGTTGAAGCCCCACTACGAGGAAGTCGAACGCGAGCTGCTGGTGGCCGGCCAGGACTGGCCCTGGGGAGATCCCCACCGTTACCCGTTCTCTCCCCATCCCATCAGCGCTGCCGCATCGACCCTGTGGCGGGGCGCGATCGAGCTGGGCATCGAGATGCGCGTCGGGCCGGTGGGGATCGTCAACGGGACCTTTGGCAACCGTCCGCACTGTATCTACCGGGGCTACTGCCTGCAGGGGTGCAAGGTCAACGCCAAGGCCAGCCCGTACGTCACCCACCTGCCCGATGCGATCGCCCACGGGGTGGAGATCCGGGCCGACAGCATGGCCGTGCGCGTCGAGATCGACGAGTCCAGCGGGCGCGCCACCGGCGTCACCTACGTGAGCGAGTCAGACGGGGTGGAGCGCCAGCAACGGGCAGCCATGGTGGCGCTGGCGTGCTACTCGATCGAAACCCCCCGGCTGCTGCTGAACTCGACCTCCAAACGCTTTCCCACCGGGTTGGGCAACGGTGCGGATCAGGTGGGGCGCTACGTGATGGTCCAGGGTGCGGCGCAGACGGCGGGGCGCTACCCCGAGGAGCTGCGGATGTACAAGGGACCTCCACCGGAGGTGTCCTCAGAGCAGTTCTATGAGACCGACCCGGGCCGGGGCTTCGCGCGCGGATTCTCGATTCAGACCGTGTCCCCGCTGCCGATCGGGTGGGCCGAGCATGTGCTGGCCGACGGCCACTGGGGCCGCGCGATGCGCGAGTACATGCGCGACTACAACCACTGGTCGACGATCGGGGTGCTCAACGAGCTGCTGCCCTACCCCGATAACCGCGTCACCCTGGCCGACGACACCGACCCCTACGGGACGCCGGTGGCCCGCTTCGAC
>JALYZB010000431.1 GCA_030945945.1 Actinomycetota bacterium
GCGCTGCCCGGGGAGAGCCTGGGGAGAGACGCGACGCCGGTCGGGGCCACGCCCGGCGGACCGGGGGCCGGAACTGCGGGCGCCGGCTCGGGGCTCAGCTCGCCGGGAGACGCGACCCGCGCGCTCAGCGCCGCGAGGATCGCCAGAGCGGCGACCGGAGCCTGGGCGAAGAAGATCGCTCGCCAGTCGAAGATCTGGGTGAGCAGGCCGCCGGCCGCCGGGCCGACGGCGGCTCCGACGGCGGCAGCGGTCGCCCACGACCGCAAGGCACCGTCGCCGTCCCGGGTGCCGATCAGCGGCAGCGAGGCGCAGAGCAGCAGAGCGCCGCCGGCGCCCTGCAGACAGCGCCAGATGATCAGCACGGTGAGGCTGCCCGCCGCGCCCGAGCCGAGCGAGGCGAGCCCGAAGATGGCCAGCCCGGCCACCAGCGTCCGCCGTGACGCGAGGGCGCGGGCCACGGGCAGCACCGCCAACGTGCCGGCGATCAGGGCCAGGTTGTAGGCGGTGATCACCCAGGCGACGTGCGAGATCGTGGTGTGCAGACGAACGACGATCTGGGGCAGGGCCAGAACCGCGACCGACGCGTCGGCGAAGGCGAGGGCGATGGCGAGGCGCACCGCCATCGCCGGGCGCATGGGCGCGCGGCGCGAGGGGGGGATCGTGGTCGCGCTCAGAGGTCGGCTCTCGGGCAGAAATGGGGCTGGCACATGCCTCGCCGCCAGCCGGGAGGCTACGCGACCGGGCGCCGGTGAGGTTCAGTCTCGTGACACCGGGGTAGTTCCGAATCATGATCCACCCAATGCTTGAAGTCCCGCAGCCGGTCGAGAACCCGACCCCGGTGGTGCCCGATGCTCCGACGGCGCCGGTCGCCCCCGATCCCGGAACGCCTGCCGATCCTGCCGATCCGCCGGCCGTCCCCACCCCGGACCAACCGGCCACCCCGATCAATCCCGATCCTGGGCCGGCTCCCGAACCCGCGGCGGCACCCGGCGAGGCACGGGCGCCCGGCGCCTAAGACCCGCCAGGGTGGCGACCGGCGGGCGCTCGGAGATCGCCACCGGGACACTCGTGCCCTCAGCCCACGGTCGCAGGTAGGAGCTGGAGTCGGGCGCGCGACCGTTCGGCCGGCGCTGTTCGACGGCGGCGAGCACCGCGAAGGCCATTTCGCCGAGTGCGCGCAGCGGCTGATGGCGATTCTGGCGCTGACCGAGATCGCTCTCCGCAAGCGCCTCGAGGCCGGCGTGGCGCTCGGCGTCAATCAGGACGGCGATCTCGACGCCGTATCCGACCGGGAAGGGGATTGCTTCCAGGACCTCGCGACGGGCGGCGAACTCGCCGGCCAGCGGCTGCGCGAAACCGGCCAGTCTGGGCGCGTGCAGGTTGAGCAGCGGACGCGCCATCAGTTCGGTGACCCGGCCGCCCTCGTTGGGCAGCAGCTGCCCGCCGGCGCGCAACGGGCGCGCGAAGGCACCCTTGACAAAGGCCAGGTCCGGGCGCGTGAGCAGGGGGCCGATCAGCCCGAGCAGGTGCTCGGGGCAGGGGTCGGCGGTGTCGCCGTCCAAAAAGCAGACGATGTCTCCCCCGGTGGCCGAAAGCGCGCGCCACATCGCGTCCCCCTTGCCCAGAGCCGGACCGTAGCCGGCCTGGACGGCGTCCTGCTGCAGGATCTCCGCACCGGCGCGCGCAGCGACTGACGCCGTTCCGTCCGCCGAGCGCGCGTCGATCACGACGACCCGGTCCACGATGCCGGCCCGGCGCAGGGGAGCCACCGTGTCGGTGAGGACGCCCCCGATCGTGTCCGCGCACAGCTTGGTCGGAATGATCACGGTGATCTCGGTACCAGACTTGCCGGCGGCGAGGCGCGCGGGGTCGAACGTGCCGCGGGCAAAGCGGTTGCGCTCGCGCCAGAGCGAGACGGCGAGATCGACTGACAGTCCGCGGTCGACGCGACCGCGGGTGCGCGCGGACGTGCTCACCCGTACGTCGCGGGCGCGATGGATCGGGACCCCCGCGGCCCGCAGCCGGGTGGCGAAGGCCGCGTCCTCGAGCGCGGCAAGCGGCTCCAGACCACCGACCTGACGGTAGGCAGCCGCGGTCACCCCGATCGAGGCGCCGGCGAAATGATGATGCTCGGCGAACGGCTCGGTGACGCGGACGTCGCGCAGCCGGGTTGCGGCGTCGCGCTCGCGGCGCCGCAACACGGCCGCGGGCAGCAGCGCCCGCTCCCCGGCCATCAGCTCGATCCGCCCCGCCACGGCGCCCACTCCGGTGCTCAGGTGGGCGAGCTGGCGCTCGAGCCAGTCCGGCGCGACCTCGGAATCGGCGTCGGTGGTGGCGATCAGCGCGTCATCGCCACCGTCACCCAGCAGGTCGGCGGCGGCACGCTCCATGCCTAGCCGGCGGGCGGCGCCCGGACCGAGCCCCGGGCCCTCCAGCAGCACGAGATCGAGCCCGAGTGCGTCCCCGGCGGCGCGGGCGCGCTCGGCGGTGGCATCGGCGCACCCATCGGGCACCATGATGACCCGGAAGGCGTCGAGCCCGATCGTCTGAGCGGCGAGCGCGCGCAGACAGGCGGCGATCCGGTCGGCCTCGTCCCGGGCGGGGACGACGACGATCGCGCTCAGCGCCATCGCGCACCCGCTGCGACCAGCTCGCGTCCGCGTCGGTAGGCGTCATCGCGCTCATGGGTGAGCACGCCCACGATGCGGTCCGCGCGGCGGTACCACGCGGCAAAGGCGCCATCGTCAGACGGCTTGAAGCGGACCTCGTCAAAACCCTCGCCCCAGCCGGCGAACTTGAGTGTGCGTCCGGCTATCTCAGACCAAAAGCCCGGCACGTCGGCCCACTGTACGGTGCTCCCGGCCGCAACCCGGCCGGCGACGTCGCCCTGCGCGATCGCGTCGCCCCAATGCTCGACCTGCACGCGCCGCGCGGCGGTCGCGTTGACGGCGAGCGCGACGTCGCCAGCGGCGAACACGTCCGGCAGTTCGGTCGCCATCTGCGCATTGGCGGGAATCGCGCCGGCCTCAAGCTCCAGCCCGGCCAGCGCGGCCAGCTCAGCCCGCGGCGCCACGCCGGTGGCCATCACCACGACGTCGCCCGCGGTCTCGCCGGCCGCGGTCTGCACCGCAAGCCGCTCACCCTCGCGTCGGATGGCCTGCACCTCGGCGCCGAGCGCCAGCGCCACCCCAGCGTCGATCAGCCAGGTCTGCACTCGCGCGGCGGCATCGGGCCCGAGCCGGTCGGTATTGGGCGCGGCCTCCTGCGAGCACAAGCTCACCGGGTGGCCGATCGCGCGCAGCGAGGCCGCGATCTCGCAGCCGATGAACCCCGAGCCGATCACCACCACCTCACCGCCGCCGGAGAGCCTTGAGCGCAGCTCCCGCATGTCCTCGAGCGATCGCAGCGTGCGCACGGCCGCGTCGTCGGCGCCGGGCACGGGCAGGCGCGCGGGCTCGGCCCCGGTGGCGATCAGGCACCGCACGTAGGTCAGCGCGCGGCCACCTGACAGCTGCACCGTGTGCGCCTTGGGGTCAAGGGAGACGGCCCGGCCCGGAATTAACTCGATGGCCGCTTGTGCGAGCCCGGAATCGGACTCCAGGGCAACCTCTGTGTCGCTGATCTCCCCGCGCAGGAGCTGCTTGGACAGAGCGGGGCGCTGGTAGGGCATCCGCCGCTCGTCACAGACGAGCCCGACACGACCCTGACCACCGGCGGCTCGATACGCGCGAACCGCTGACAGGGCGGCCGGGCCGCCTCCGATCACCAGCAGCTGATGCGCGCCCGTGCGGCTCATCGGCGGGTGAACACGTCAAGCAGATAGTCGGCCGTGGGATGCTCGGCGGTCAGCGACAGCCAGCTGCATTCGCGCAGCCGGCCGTGCACCTGGGCGGCGGTATGCGGACGCTCGGGCCCCTCCGGGCGCCAGTGCACGGCGACGAGCCGGCCGCCCGGGGTCAGGCAGTGCTCCAGCCGCACCAGCGTCTCAGTGAGCTGCGGATCGGGAACGTAGTAGAGGATCTCCGAAGCCAGGACGAGATCGAACGGACCGTCAGGGATGTCCTGTGGGATCGCGCCCAGCCGGACATCCACCCGGCTGGCGAGCTCGGCATGGTTCAGGTGGGCTCGCGCGGCGGTGACCGCAGTCTGGGCGGCATCGAGGGAGGCCAGGGTCTCGCAGCGGGGAGCGAGCATGCCCGTGAAGACCCCAATCGAGCCGCCAAGCTCCAGGGCGGCCGTGAACGGCCCCGGCCCGCACGCCTCCAGGGTCGCGCGATACTTCTCACGCTCGTAGGCCGAGCTGTGGTAGCCCCAGGGGTCGCTCTGCTCACGGTAGAGCGCCTCGAAGCCCTCAGTGTCCATCAACGTCATAGCCGGTGAGCCCTGAGTGCCGCTTCGCCGGCTCGTGCGAGCATCGGGTCGAGACGATGCTGGAGCAGGAAGACCTCGAGGTCGCGGCGGGCCCGATCCAGGCCTCCGCCGCGGGCAAACGGGCGCGAGCCGCAGGCCCGAGCAGCCTCGTCGAGCAGCGTGCGGCACGCATCGGCGATCGCCACTCGCCCATGCAGGGCGACGCCGGGCAGCTCGGAACCGCGGTCGTCCATGGCGGTCGCGGCCGCCGCCAGCCACACCGAGATCGTGTGCTGAGCAGCGAGGATCCGGCCGGCGGCGAGCCCCTCGAGCGGACCCGTGGCCGGGCGGGTCGCGAGGTCGGCAAGCGCGGAGACGACGGCGCTGTCGGCCATGCCCGCCCAGGAGGCCGCGGTGCGCAGCGCGTCACGCGCGAACCACGGCTGGGCCGAGATCGCGCCGGGCGGGCCCAACAACTCGAGCACGGGGAGGTCCTCGAACAGCACCCGGTGCGAGACCGACGCGCGCAGGCCGTGGGAGCGATACCAGCTGGGGTCGACACGGGCGCGCTCGCGATCGGTGAGGTCGACCCACGCTGACAGCGGCGGTCCACCCTCGGGGCTGCGCGCGAGCACGAGCGCCCGATGCAGGCCACCGGCTCCCGAGCAGAAGGTCTTGACGCCGCGCAGGACCGGGCCGGCGGCCGTGTCGATCACCGCCGCGGGCTTGCCCTCGCCGGGCCCCGGGTCACCGCCCCAGACCCCACCGAGCAGCTCGCCGGCGGCAAAGCGCGTCAACTCGCGCTCGCGCAGCGCCGCCGATGCCTGCGCGGCGACGCGTTCGATCGCGTTGAGGTGCCCGTCGTAGATCCGTCCGACCGAGCCGTCCGCCGCGGCGACCGCGCGGACGAGCGCGAGCTCGCGGGCCGCCGCCGGCCGCTCAGACCCGGCACCCGACGTCCAGCCAAGCAGCTCGGCGTCGGCCAGGGCGGCGAAGGCGTCGGCCGGAAAGGGGGCCTCGGGGGCCTCGTCACGGGCCGCGGCTCCGGCGCCGATGCGCTCCAGGGCGAGGTCGATCCGCCGCTCGGGCGTTGGGGGTGCCGCGGACGCGCCGCGTTGCGGGCGGTCGGTGGCGGTCACAGGGCCTCCAGCGTCAGGCCCGATCGACTCGCGTAGGTGATGAGTTGCTCGGCGTAGCGCACGGTCTCCGACGCATCGGTCCGGCGCGCCCCGGGACCGACACCATCGTGGGCGAGGATGACCGCCCCCGGGCCCAGGGCCGGCCGGGTCGCCGCGAGCATCGCCTCGGCGCGGTCACCGCGCCAGTCATGCGTGTCCACGTCCCATCCGACGATCCGCAGACCGCGCTCTCGTGCGACCTCGTGACTGAACCAAGCGGTGTCCCCCCACGGCGTGCGCCAGAGCACCGGGCTGGCTCCGAGCCCGCGCAGCGCGGTCAGGGCGCGATCGGTGTCGCGTCGGATCGCGTCACCGTGGGACTCTGTGTGACGCACGTGCGCGACACAGTGGACGCCGACAGTGTGGCCCTCGCCCACCATCCGGGCGATCAGGCCCGAGTGCGCGGCGGCCCGCTCGGCCATCGGAAAGAAGGTCGCGTGCGCGTGGTGGGCGGCGAGCAGGTCCAGCAGCGCCGGCGTCGTCTCGGCGTCGGGGCCGTCATCGAGCGTGAGCGCGAGGGTGGTCATCTCGATCGGTGAGCTACCCATCCTGGCGCGCCGCACACTTGCGTGTGAGATCTCCGCTCGGCGGGGTAGGTCGTGGAAATGGCCATCGCCATCCTCGACATCGACGGGACCCTCGTCGACACCAACTACCACCACGCGGTGGCCTGGTTCCGGGCCCTGCGGCGGTTCGAGATCACCGTGCCGATCTGGCTCATCCATCGCCATCTCGGCATGGGCGGGGATCAGCTCGTCACCGCCGTGTGCGACGAGCAGACCGAAGCCGCCCACGGCGACGCGATCCGCGACGCCGAGGGTGAGGAGTACGCCAAGCTGATCGGCGAGGTGAGAACCGTGCGCCGGGCCCGCGCGCTGATCGTCACCCTGATCGGCGCCGGGCATCGCGTCGTCCTCGCCAGTTCGGCCAAGGCCAACGAGGTCGAGCACTATGTTGACCTGCTCGACGCCCGCGAGCTCGTCACCGCCTGGACGACGTCAGCCGACGTCGAGCAGACCAAACCCGCACCTGACCTCGTGCACGCCGCACTGGAGCGCTCCGGAGCACCCGACGAGCTGCCCGTAATCATGGTCGGCGACACCCCGTGGGACATTGAGGCTGCGCAGGCTGCGGGCGTCTCGACTCTCGCAGTCGTCACCGGAGGCTTCAGCGCTCAGGAGCTGCGTGAGGCCGGTGCCTGGGCCGTGTACGAGTCGGTTGCCGAGCTCGAGGAGCGTCTTGACGAGACGCCACTCGCGCGCGCCTCCGAGCCCTGAGCGATCCGGTCAGGGCCCGACCCCGGGCCGGCTACCGGCCCCCGCGCTCGGAGTCTCGAGGCGGGGAGCGGCGCTTGCGAACCGGGCCTCGCCAGCGTCCCTGCGGCTGCGTGCGGATCGCCCACGCGAACTTCGTCAGCACGAATGCGAGTATCGCCACCACCAGCACCACACCGATGATCCAGGCTGCCGTCATTCCTCGTCCTCCTGATCGCCTGGTCTGACTCTGCCCGCAGGCGGCGGAGTTCAAGCGTTCCCGGTGGCGTCGAGGCGCGATCTGGCTGACAACGACGTGAGCGGGGTAGTCACGCCCGGACCGGAAGATACGACGAGACTGGAGCCCAATGCCCGAATCACTGAACGGAAAGACGATCGCGATCATCGCCACCGACGGCGTTGAGCAGGTCGAGTTGACCGAGCCGCGCAAGGCGGTCGAGCAGGCCGGCGCGACGGTCGAGCTGCTCTCTCTGCAGACCGGCGAGATCCAGGCCATGAACAGCGACATAGAGCCCGCGGACACGTTTGCGGTCGACAAGAGCGTTGCCGACGCCGCGCAGGCTGATTACGACGGACTGATCCTGCCCGGCGGCACCGTCAACGCCGACAAGCTGCGCGCCAGCGACGACGTCGTCGGCTTCCTCAAGGAGTACTTCGCCACCGGCAAGCCGGCTGGGGTGATCTGCCACGGTCCCTGGACGCTGGTCGAGGCCGATCTCGTCCGCGGGCGCACGCTCACCTCATTCCCGAGCCTGAAGACCGACATCCGCAACGCGGGTGGCGAGTGGGTCGATGAGGAGGTCGTCGTCGACCAGGGGCTGGTTACGTCACGCAACCCCGACGACCTGCCGGCGTTCTGCGCCAAGATCGTCGAGGAGTTCGCCGAGGGCGAGCACAAGGTCGCCCCGGCCGGCGCGACCGCGTAGTCCCGCGTCACCGGTCCTCCGGCGGGTAGGAGGCGCTGCCCGCCGGCCGGCCCGGTCCGGTGTGGAGAGCACGCGCCAGCGCCGTCGCGTTGGCGGGGGCAAAGCCGCACCAGTCGTTGTTGAAGTAGGCATAGACCTCGCCGCGCCGTCGCCATTGCGCGAGCCTGCGTGCCCAGGTCGCGAGCTCCGCCCGTGAGTAGTTCCCGTTGCGCCCCCGGGCCCCATAGTGAAAGCGGAGGAATCGCCAGCCGGCCGTCGCCGGCGATGGGGGGAGCGGGCGGCGGGCGTCGTGGGCGATGGTCAGGGCGACCCCGTGGGCGCGCAGCGCCGAGACAACAGGCGAAACGAACCAGCTCGGGTGCCGGAACTCGATCGTGTGGCGCCCCGGCGGCAGGGCGGCGAGCCAACTGTCCAGCCGCCGGTCGTCGCGCTGGAAGTTCGGTGGCAGTTGCCACAGGACGGGTCCGAGGCGCTGGGCCTCGATCAGTGGCTCGAGCCGTTCATACAGCCGGGGGATTCCCTCGCTGAGCGTGGTCAGGCGCTTGACGTGGGTGAGATACCGGCTCGCCTTGACCGCGAAGGTAAAGCTCTCGGGCGTCTGGGCCACCCATCGTTCGACCCCGCTGCGGGCCGGCAGCCGGTAGAACGTCGTGTTGACCTCGACGGTGTCGAAGTGTTCGGCGTAGAGCTCGAGCCAACGGCGGCGCGGGTCCTGGGCGGGGTAGAGCCCTCCGCGCCAGTCGTCGTAGTTCCAGCCCGAACAGCCCACGCGCACCGGCTCGGTCATGGTGAGGTCGGCGCTGGCAACGCAGCTGGCACAGGATTTGGGATACCCGGATCGGGGCCGGCGTGCGCAGAGGTGAATCGAACCGGCGGAGCGGGTAGCCCGAGGCCGCCTGATGGTCGCCGTCGAGCCCGAGGCGGAGTTGGGAGAGATGTTCGACGCCGCCGGCGGACCAGGAAGCCGCGGGTGCGACCCCGACGTCGAGGAGCACGTGGAGAAGCTCCGCTCGTTCATCGACGGGGCTTTGGCGAGGTCGCGCGCGCTGTAGCAGCGTTCGTGCTCAGCCCGTCGCGCGCAGGATCTGCGCTGCGACGGCGGTTGCCCCGCGGGTGCCCAGCGTGATCGTGTAGTGGTTGACGGCGGCCACCGGCACCGCGCGACGGTGCTCGGGGTCGGCGGCGGCCCACTCCTGCACGAGCGCCAGCGGCTCCATCGGGTCGGGATCGTCGATCATGCCGCGCTCGGCGCACAGCAGGGTCGCCGGGCCGGTCACGGCGCGCGCGCCGGGCCCGGACAAGAGGTCGCTGGCGTCGGGGCGCACGACCTCCGGATTGACCCGCGAGCGCATCTGCGGCGGTGTCCCGGCGAGGTCAAGGTCGGCGTAGCGCGCGAGGTCCTCGGCGGCCACGTCGGCACCGGCGATCGCCGGGTGCTCAGACCACCGTCGACGAGCACGAGCCCGGTGACCCGCTCGGGGTGCGTGGCGGCCAGCGCGGCGGCAATGTAGGCGCCCAGCGAGTGGCCGACCACGAGTGCGCGCTCGAGTTCGAGCGCATCGAGCACCGCGACCATGTCGCGCACGTGGGCATCGATCCCGAACGGCGGCGGCAGCTCGCCGCTGTCGCCGCGCCCTCGCCGGTCGACGGCGGCCAAGCTCACCCGCCCCGCGAGGGCCCGGCTGACCGCGACCAGGTCTGGGAGCTGGCGGTGATGCCGTGGATCGCCACCGCGAGCGGGCGCGTGTGCCCGAGGCGGCGGACCGCCAGCGCCCCGCCCGCGACCGCGACACGATCACCCTCCGCCGGCACGATGTCAGTCAGAGGGCTCTCCACCGGCCTCGGCGGGACGTTGTCCCCAGGCGATCCAAGGGCGGGTCAGCACCAACCACGCGACGCCGAGCGCGAGCAGGGTCACGCAGAGGATCCAGCCCAGCGGCGTCGTCCCGATCCCGATGTACTTCAGCCCCGAGGCATAGATCACGAACGCGATCGCGGGGCGGACGTAGCGGTCCGGGACGCTGGCGGAGAGCATTGAGCCGACCAGCACCGCCGGCACGCTCCCGAGCACCAGCGACCCGGTCACCGACACCTCGACGTGGCCGAAGATCAGCGCGCCGATCGCCGCGGCCAGGGTGAGCGGGACCGCTTGGGTGAGGTCGGTGCCGACCAGCTGGTTGGCACCGATCATCGGATAGACAAAGAGCAGGCCGACGATCATCAGCGAACCCGAGCCGACCGAGGTGAGGCCGACGACGACGCCCCCGATCACCCCGATCGCGAGCGTGAGGGCCGGGCGGGGCGCGACTGCGGTCACGAACGGGGTGCGGCCCTGAGGACCGCTGCGTCGGTCCAGGACGTAACGCAGCACCATCGCGGCGGCGCCGATGAGCAGGGCGGCGCCGAGGAACGTCTGAATGTTCTTCTCGGCCGCCTTGGCGTTGCCCATCAGGTGCAGCAGGTAGCTGCCCGTGAACGCCGCCGGCACCGATCCGATCACCATCCACGTGACCAGCTTGTAGTTGACGGTCCCGGCGCGCATGTGCACGGCGGCGCCGAACGGCCGCATCAGCACCGCGGCCACCAGGTCGGAGGAGATCGCCGTCGAGGGCTTGATCCCGAACAGCAGGATCAGCATTGGCGTCATCAGCGCGCCGCCGCCGGCGCCGGTCATGCCGACGAGCAGCCCGACGATCGCACTGCCGAGAACGATGTAGGGGTCGATGTGCACGCGGGTGGGACGTGATCAGGCGAGGCGGGGGTTGGCCCCCGGGCGCGCCGAGCTCGGAGGCTCGCCGGAGAGTAGCCACCCTCCTACGCCGACCGCACCTCGGCACGACGGCTGAGGTCAGACTGGGCACTGGTCACGGTCGGCCGCCGGGCGGCACGCGGCTGCGCTGGATCGCGCTCGTGCTCAGCGAGATCGTGGCCGCGATCGGCGGCGAAGAACGGCTGGGGATGACCGAGCAGACCGTGCGCGAGGTACCAGGCCAGCGCCGCGGCCAGCGCGCTGTGGGCCACGGGCCAGAGC
>JALYZB010000434.1 GCA_030945945.1 Actinomycetota bacterium
GCGTGTGCGCGTTCGGAGCCCTGATCCGCGAGCCGCTGCTCTCCGACCACGAGCTGCTCAACGTCCACCCGTCGTTGTTGCCCCGCTGGCGCGGCGCCGCCCCGGTCGAGCGCGCGATCATGGCCGGCGACACCCGGACCGGGGTCTCGATCATGCGCCTGACCGCCGGGCTGGACAGCGGGCCGGTGTGCCTGCAGTCCGAGCTGGCCATCGATCGCCAGGACACCTACGGACGTCTCGCCGCGCGCCTGGAGCGCCTCGGGGGTGAGCTGCTGGTCCGGGCCCTTGACGAGCGACCCGACTGCGCCGAGCAGGACGAGGCCGGGGTCAGCTACGCGGAGAAGATCTCCGCCGAGGATCGGCTGCTCGATCTGACCCGGCCCGCCACCGAGCTCGCCCTGCGCGTGCGCGCGCTGGCCCCGCACATCGGGGCCGCGGTGATGCTCGGTGACGAGCGCCTCGGCGTGTGGCAGGCGCGGGTGACCGGCGCGTCGGTACCCGAGCCGGGCGAGATCTCCCTGGCCGGTGAGCTGCCGGTGCTCGGTGCTGCCGACGGGGGCCTTGAGCTGATCTCTGTGCAACCCGCCGGAAAGCGAGCCATGTCCGGGGCCGACTTCCTGCGCGGCCGGCGATCCTAATGGCGGTCGCGCCCGCCCGGGCGTGCGCGTTCGCGGTGCTGCGGCGCGTGTTCGAGCACGACGCCTACGCGGACCGAGCGCTGACCGCCGAGGCCGCCGAGCTCGATCCGCGCGACCGGGCGCTGGCGATGACGCTCGTCTACGGCACCGTCCAGCGCCGTGGAACCCTGGACCACGTGATCAGTGCCCTCTCCAGCCGCCCCCCCGAGCGCCTGGACGTAGCCGTGCTCGCCGCGCTGCGCCTGGGACTGCAGCAGATCCTGTTCCTGGACGGGATCGCCGAGCACGCCGCCGTGCACGAGTCAGTCGAGCTGGCCAAGACCAGCGGCGTAGGCGGCGGAGGCGGCGCGGGCCTGGTCAACGCCGTGCTACGCCGCGCCACGCGCGAGGGCCGCGGGCTGCTCGCCGGTCTGGACGACGCCACCCCGGTTGGTGCTGCGGTCCTGCACTCGGTGCCCCTGTGGCTGGCCGAGCTGTGGTTCTCGCAGCGGGGCGCGGCCGAGGCGCGGGCGATGCTGGCCGCGATCAACGCCCCGGCCGAGTCATCGCTGCGCGTCAACACGCTGCGGTCAGATCCGGCGCAGGTGCGTGCCCAGCTGCCGGTGGCGGCCCACCCCGACCCCGAGCTTGCCGAGGCGCTCGTGCTCGACGGACCGTTCGATGTGCACGGATCGGCGCTGTGGGGCGCGGGGGCGATCATGGCCCAATCCCGTGGGTCGATGCTGCCCGCGCGGGCGCTGGCGCCCGAGCCGGGGCAGCGGGTCCTCGATCTGTGCGCCGCGCCCGGTGCCAAGACGACCCACCTGGCGGCGCTGATGGGCGACACCGGAGAGCTGGTCGCGGTCGAGCGCAACCCCGGGCGTGCGCGGGGCCTGGCGCAGACGCTTGAGCGGATGGGCGCCGGATGCGCGCAGGTTCACGCCGCCGATGCCGGCGACTGGCCGCCCGAGGCCCGCTGGGAGGCCGTCCTCGTGGACCCGCCGTGCAGTGGCCTGGGCACGCTGCAGTCCCGGCCGGACCTGCGCTGGCGCACGAGCCCGGAGCGGATCGCCGAGCTGTCAGACCTTCAGGCCCGGATCCTGCGCGCCGGGGCGGGCGCCGTGGCCTCGGGAGGCGCCCTGGTCTACTCGGTGTGCACGATCTCCCGGGCCGAGAGCGAGGCGGTGATCGACACCTTCCTCGCGGGCGCCCCGGACTTCCACGCCGAGCCGGTCGGCGACGGGCGGCCCTATCGGCAGACGCTGCCTCACCGGGACGGGACCGATGGGTTCTTCATCGCCCGCCTGCGCCGGGCCTGACGGCGTTCGCGCATCGGCCCGCGCTCGCGGTAGCCTGTGTTTGGTGAGCGAATCGTCACCGGAGACCAAGCTCGGTCCCGAGTGCCCCGGTTGCGGGGAGCCGTGGCTGCGTCCAACCGCTGTGCCGGGCCGCTACCGGTGCGTGTACTGCCTTAAGCGTTACGAGCTCGTCTCAGTGTGCCCCAACTGCGGGGAGCACTCGACGATCGTACGCATGTCGAGCACGGCGATCGTGTCCTGCAATCACTGTCAGGCCACCATGCTGCAAGCGGTCTGATGGGCGATCGCAGCGCCGTGCTGCGCGGGCACCACGTCGCCCCGTCGATCCTCTCGGCCGACTTCGCGCGGCTCGGTGAACAAGTTTCCGCGGTGCTCGATGCCGGGGCGCGGGTGATCCACGTCGACGTGATGGACGGCCAGTTCGTGCCGCCGATCAGCTTTGGGGCGGTGATCGTCGGCGCGCTCTCCGACCGCGTGCACGAGGCCGGAGCGATCCTCGACGTCCACCTGATGGTCGACCGGCCCGAGCGCCACGTGCACGACATCGCCGCGGCCGGCGCCGACAGTATCACGATCCACGTCGAGGCCACCGCCCACCTGCACTACACGCTGAACGCGATCCGCGAGGCGGGGGCGACCGCCGGCGTCGCCCTGTGCCCGGCCACCCCGATCTCCGCGCTGGACCCGGTGGCGATCGACACGCTGGACCTCGTGCTCTGCATGAGCGTGAACCCCGGCTGGGGCGGGCAGTCGTTCATCCCGGGCTCGCTCGACAAGCTCGCCCGGATGCGGGCGACGCTGCCCGAACGGGTCGCGCTCGAGGTCGACGGGGGCGTCAACACCGAGACCGCGGGCGCTGTGGCGGGTGCGGGGGCCGGCCTGCTGGTCACCGGCTCAGCGGTGTTCGGGTCCGATGACCCGGCGGCCGCCTACGCGGCGCTCTCCGCCGCCGCCGGCTTCTGAGCGCCTACGCCGGCGCCGCGCCCATCCGGTAGACGCCGGCCAGCAGGACCGAGAGCACGGCGGTGGCGGCGAAGTAGCCGACCTCGACTCGGGTGACCTCGTTGCCAATCGCCGAGGCGACGACGAAGGCGACGAACAGCGCGGCGGAGATCAGCCACGCCCCGGCTGCCCACATCGCCCGGCCACGAGCCAGAGCGGCCTGGTTCAGCGTGCCCGAGATCAGGTGCAGGCCCATCCCGAGGCCGACCAGGGCCAGGCCGAAGCGCCCGTAGGCGAAGTGGTGGTTGCCCAGGAAGGCGGTCATCACCGGCGGCCCGATCAGGAGCAGACCGAGCGCGACCGCGAGCCCGAAGGCCGCGATGGCGAGGATCGTGATCCGGATCGCGCGATGAAACTCGTCGGCGCTCTCGCGCGCCTCCAGGCCCGCGAGGTGGGGGAGAATCGAGGTCTGCACCGCCTGGAAGAGCTGAAGCGGCGCGCGGACGATCAGCATCACGTTGAACACGAAGCCGGTGATCCCCTCGGTCAGCCCACCCGCCCCGGCGTTGGCGGCCACGATCAGCACGCCGGCATTCATCAGCGCCTGCTCGGAGAGCATGATCCCGACCACCGCGATGGCAAAGCGCGCCCCGTGGCGCAGCGAGAGATGGTCAGTGGCCTCCTGCTCGAAGCCGGCGTGGGCGGGCCCCTCACCGGCGGCATCGGCGACCGCGACCCGAGGGCCGCCGCGGACGCGCATGCGGGTCAGCGCGAACGGCAGCACGGTCAGCGACGCGAACGGCGCCACCGCCATCCCCAGCCCGACGATGCCCTGGCCCGAGCCGACGCCGACGATGACCGCCAGCGCGAACAGGAAGCGCGAGGTCGACTCCAGGAAGACGAGCCCACCGTAGAGCGCAAATCGCTCGTGGCCGGCCAGCCAGCCGCGGGCGAAGTAACTCGCCCCGTAGGCGACGACCCCGACGACGAGGATCCAGTACAGGGCGCTGGAGCCGTCGAACATGCCGTTCTGGATCTGATCGCGCATGACGATCGCGATGACCAGGAACAGGGTGGCAAACCCGATCTGGATCGCGGCCGGTACCCGCAGCGACTGCCGGCTCTGGCCGCGGGCGCGACGGTCGGCGATCGTGCGCGAGAGCAGCTGCTCGATCGGCCGGTAGATCACCGACAGGATCACGAACATGATCGCCCAGCACAGCGAGATGCGGCTGTAGGAGGCCTTGTCGAGGGCGTGGCTGGCCGCGGCCAGGTAGGCGAAGGTGAAGATACCGGTCGAGGCGATCCCGACCGTCAGGATCCTGGCCCCGGACGCGTAGGACGCGCTCCGGTCTGCGTCGGGGACCGCGCCGGCCGACGCGTGGTCCTCGGGCGCGGCCGGGGGCGACTCACGCCGTGTCGTCGAGGACATCAGCGCATCCGGATGAGCAGCATCGTCCACGGGAACGGCGAGCGAACCTCGGCGACCGTGCCGTAGCGGCTCAGCAGGGCGACGAAGCCGCGCCGGGTCCAGTGGTTCAGATGGCCGGGGGTGTTGCCGAGCTGCTTCAGGTAGGCGCCGCGGGCCAGGTTGAGACCGCGCCAGAGCGGCTCGTGGGGGACCGAGACGAGCAGGTACGAGCCCGCGACCCGAGCCATCTCGGTCAGCACCACCTCGGGATCCTCCACGTGCTCGAGAACTTCGGTCGCGGCGACGAGATCAAAGGCCCCATCCGGGTAGTCGATCCGCTCGCCGGTCATCACGCGGAATTCGAGGTTGGGCTGCGCGCGTCCTGCCCATTCGGCCTCGAGCTTGGGGTCGGCGA
>JALYZB010000456.1 GCA_030945945.1 Actinomycetota bacterium
CGAAATCCGCCAAGCCCTGCGCACCCTCGAGAACGCCATCAGCGACTACATCCAAACAGCTCGGCTCGCGCCAGCAAAATAGAAACTCGTCACAACGTCAAACCTTCCAGCCCCCAAGTCGAACTAGGTCCTCGGGCTGCCTGGCCACGTCTGGATGGAAGTTGTTCTGGAGCGTTCGCAGCGCCTCATGCTGCCATCCGCAGCAGCAAAGCGAGTGCCCCGCGCTGGGACTCATTGGGCGAGCACGCTAGCGCAAGAGCGCCAGGGCATTCCCGGCGAGTTGTCGGTGAACTTCGGCGTCATCGAGCCCGGCGGCGCGGAGCCGCGGGGCGATCACGCGCGGGAGGTGGTCGTAGCCGACCCCGCCGAACGCGTGCAGCTGAGTCTTGGTGCAGACGTCGTGGCCATGGACCAGCTGCGCGCCGTGGCCGTCAGCGATCAACTCGGCGGTCGCCCGGATCCGCTCCTCATCGGTGGGCATTGAAACCGCGCCGTACCGATACTCGTCGCCCCAGATGTCGAAGGCGATCGTCGCGCCGCGAGCCAGCAGCTGACGGTGGTAATCGAGACCTCCCGGGATCTGCGGGTCCAGGTGGCAGAGGATCGTCCGGGCGGGGTCTCCCCCGGCGGCCTCAACCAGATCGAGCGCCTCGTGGCCGCGACGGCCCCACGGATGCAGGTGGACGTAGAGCGGCAGATCGGTCTGCGCCTGGGCCATCGCCGCCCCCCGCAGCGAGGCGGCCTCGACGGGCTGAATCGGGTCGCCGGTGCCGATCTCCCCGATCACCGCGGGTCGGGCACCGGAGCGCGCGAGCTCAACCAGGATCTCGTCACGATACGCCTCGGGGCTAATCGCCGGATCGTCGTTCGGACGGGACTCGGCGATGTAGCGCCCGCAGCCGCAGACGATGTCGACGCCGGCAGCATTCGAGAGCTCGGCGAGCGCATTGAGGTCACGGCCGACGTTCGCCGGGGTGACGTCGACGACCAGCGCCTCTGTGTAGTCGGCAAGGCACTGCAGGTCGCCGAGCACCAGCGACACGCTGTCGAGCACCATGTTGTCCAGGCACGCGAACGGGTTCCGTTGGACAGCTGCGAGGGTGGTCGCGTCGACGGGCTCATCACGCAGGTGACGGGTCTCGGGATCTGACTCATCGAGCCAGCAGCGAATGTCGATCAGCAGGTGCTCGTGGGCGAGCACGACGCCGTAGTCGGCCCTGACCGGCTCGCCGGTGATGGTGGGGGTGGCCATCACGCCGCCACGGACGCACGGGCGTGAGCGAGCAGGTCGGCGAGCCTGCCCTCCCGGACGAGCGACTCGACCCCGCGGACGTCCTCGGCCGGCGGACGGTCTTCGGTAAGCGGAGGCACGCGTTCGCGGACCGCCGCGTGCACCACCGCGATCAGGTGGCCAGGTGCGCCGGGGTCGAGGTCGAAGGCCTGGCAAGCGCAGATCAGCTCAAACGCCACCACGCGTTCCAGGCGCTCGACCGACTCGAGCGCCATCACCGCCGCCGTCATGCCCATCGAGACGTGGTCCTCCTGGTTGTCGGAGGTGGGGATGTTGTCGATGCTCACTGGCTGGGCGAGCGCGCGGAGCTCCGCGACGAGCGCAGCGGCGGAATACTGGGCGATCATGTAGCCGTTGGAAGCTCCCGGAGTCGGGGACAGGAACGCGGGCAGGACGCCGTTGAGCGATGGCGAGACGAGGCGGAAGGTGCGCCGCTCGGAGATCGCACCGAGGTCAGCAAGGGCGAGCCGCAGCGTGTCAAAGGCCAGCGCCAGCGACTGGCCGTGGAAGTTGCCGGCCGAGATCACGGCCGGCTCAGGGTCGCGGAACGTGATCGGGTTATCGGTGACGGCGTTCAGGTCGACCGCGACCAGGTCAGCGAAAAAGGCGAACGCCTCACGGGCCGCGCCGTGGACCTGCGCTGCGCAGCGCAGTGAGTAGGCGTCCTGAAGCCGAGCGCCGGCAGGTCCGCTGACCCGTGACGAGCCGCTGACTGCGCACAGGATGTTCGTCGCGCTCTGGCTCTGACCGCGCAGGCCCCGGATCGCGTGGACGCGTGGATCGAACGCCGCGGTGGCTCCGCGCAGCGCGTCGAGGGTGCACGCGCAGACGAGGTCGATCGTGTCGAGCAGCGCCCGTGCGCGCACGGTCAGAAGCGCGCCGGTGGCGGCCATGAAATGGGTGCCGTTGATCAGCGCCAGGCCCTCCTTCGCCTCCAGCGCCAGCGGGTCGAGGCCGAGCCGCTCGAGCGCGTCCGCGCCGCTGAGCCGGCGCCCGGCGCCGTCGGTGACCTCGCCCTCGCCGATCAATGGCAGAAACGCATGAGCGCTCGGGGCCAGATCGCCGCTGGCGCCGAGCGATCCGCTACGCGGTACCCGAGGTACCAGGTGTGCGTTGAGGAACTGCACAACCCGCTCGAGAAGGATCGGGCGTACGCCAGAGTATCCGCGCAGCAGCGAGCTTACCCGGACCGCCATCGCGCCTCGTACCACCTCGCGCGCAAGATCCGCACCGGTCCCGGCGGCATGGCTGCGGAGAAGATTCACCTGCAGACGGCGCTGGAACTCCGGAGCGACGCGCTCGGACACCAGCGCCCCGAACCCCGTCGTGATGCCGTAGATCGGGGTACCGGCTGTGATGAGCTGCTCGAGCACCGCTCGGTTCTCGGCCACGCCGTCGAGCGCGGTCGGGTCCAGCTCCACCCGCGCGCCCGACGCGATCGCGGCAACGGTCGCGGCGTCGAGATGCCCGTCGAGAACGACCGTGTTGGTCACGGCGCCACCTGCGCCGGATCATGCGCAAGCGACTCTTCACGGATCGACTCGAGCACCTCGCCGTAGAGCTCCCCCAACCGGGGCGAGGCGAGCATGTCGTAGTGACGGGGCCGCGGCAGGTCGACGACGATCTCCTTCTTGATTTTCCCCGGACGGTTCGTCATCACCAGCACGCGGTCTGAGATGAAGACGGCCTCCTCGACGTCGTGCGTGACGAACAGCACCGAGAGGCGATGCTGCTCCCAGACCTGCGTCAGCAATTCCTGCATCAGCTGACGCGTGAGGGCATCGAGCGCTCCGAACGGCTCGTCCATCAGCAACATCGCCGGCCGGTAGCTGAGTGCGCGAGCGATCGCCACACGCTGCTTCATGCCTCCGGAGAGCTGATTGGGGTACGAGTCTGCGAACCCCTCCAAGCCGACCAGCTGCAGCTGCCCGAGCGCGCGATCACGCCGTTCGCCGGTGCTCAGCTCTTCCCCGCGCAGGGCGAACTCGACGTTCTCACGCGCCGTGAGCCACGGGAACAACGTGTAGGTCTGGAACACGACGCCGCGGTCGCGGCCGGGTCCGTCCACCGGCTCGCCGTCGACGAGCACCTCGCCAGCGGTCGCTTCCTGCAGCCCGGCGACGATCGACAGCAGCGTCGACTTCCCGCAGCCCGACGTCCCCACGAGCGAGACGAACTCGTTCTCGGCCAACGTCAGGTTGACGCTTTCCAGCGCGACGAGCTCATCGCGGCCAGGGGCGAACACCTTGCGCAGGTTGTCGACCTCGAGCTTGACGGGCAAGCCGGTCATCGCCGCGCCTCCGCGTAGCGGAACATCCGCCGTCCGATGGCTTTCATCGTCTGGTCGGTAATTAGGCCCAGCGCGCCGAGCACGATCACGTACCCGATCATCGTGTCGGTCTCGAAGAATCGCTGCGCCGTGGTGATGCGGTAGCCGAGACCCGAGTTCGCCGCAACCAGTTCGGCGAGCACGACCCACGTCCACGCCCACCCGAGGCTGATTCGCATCGAGTCCCAGATCCCTGGCGCGGCGCTCCGGATGACGATCCGGGCCAGGATCGAGCGGTCCTTCATCCCGAGCGTGCGGCCGATGTCGACGAAGTCCAGCGGCACGCGCTTGACGTTGTCCATGATCAGCAGCACCTGCTGGAAGAACGTCCCGATCCAGACGATCACGAACTTCTGGCGATCATCGATCCCGACCCACACGATCGTCAGCGGTACGAGCGCTACGACGGGCATGTAGCGGACGAAGTCGACGAGCGGCTCGAGCACCGCCTCCCAGAAGCGATACGTGCCGGCGAGCACGCCGAGCGGGATCGCCATCACTGTCGCCAGCGCGAACCCGACGGCGATCCGGTAGATCGAGACTTTCGCGTCGCCGGGCAGGTCTCCGTTTCGTACGCGGTTGATCAGCTCGTTGAATACCTGGTCCGGTGGCGGCAGGTTCAGGGGACTGACCCAGCCTGCGCTGGTCGCCAGCCACCACAGCCCGAGCAGCAGGGCGAACACCGTCGCCGAGATGAGCACGAAATCCCGCAGTCGAATCCGGCCGCCGATGCGCAGCATTTCCGGCCGTCTCCGTCGCCGGCGACCGCCCCGCTCAAGCAGCGGAGCGGCGGCCGGTGCCTGACGAGAGCTGCTGCTCATCTCTTGGCCAGGTGGGTGACGAACGCGCTGTCGATCAGGCTCCCCGGGTTGACGTTGCCCTTGATCAGGCCGGCCTGCTTGGCTGCCTGCAGGACGTCGAGGATCGTCTTGTTGAGGTAGGCGCCGGTGAACTGCGCGACGTTGTCCGGCAGCGAGTAGATCTTCACGCCCTTAAACGCGGTGGTGAGGTCACCCGGCTTGGCGCCGACGGCCTTCGTGATGATCGCCTGGGCGTCGGCCGTGTTCGACCGGTAATAGGCCACCGACTGACCCCATGACTTCAGCAGCGCCGCGATCTGTCCCGGCTTGCTCTTAAGGACGTCGTTACGCACCACGAACACGTCGCCCACGAGGCCCGGATCCTGACTGGCGGAGTAGATCAGCCTGAAGCTCTTGCTCTTCTGCAGCGCAGCGGTCAGGTAAGGCTCGTAGGTCACGGCCGCGTCGACCTTGCCCGCAATCGCGGCCGCGCCCGCATCCGCCGCCGGGATCGGGACCTTCTTGATGTCGTTGATCGTCATCCCGTTGGCGGCGAGCGCGTGGTGCAGCAGGATGTCGCTGGTCGTACCCTCCTCGTAGGCGACCTTCTTGCCCTTTAGATCCTTGATCGAATTGATCCCGGGACCGGCGAGCACCGCGTCGGCCGTCTCGCTCTCGTCCTCCAGCAGCACGGCCGTGATCGGCAGGCCGGCCGCGGCCAGGCGGAGCATCGTGTGAGTGGCGATGTTGGCACCGTCGAGCTTGCCGGAAGCCAGCGCCGCGTTGATCTGGTCGTCGGTGGTGAAGTTCGAGATGTTCACGTTGATGCCGTTGGCGGTGAAGAAGCCCTTCTGCTTGGCCACCTGCCACGGGCCGTAGCCGAGCCACGGTTCGATGCCCATCTGGAACGTTCCGGACTCCGCCTTGGCCGGGATCGCCGTGGCGGTCGTGGTCGGCCCGGTGCCCGAGGACGAGGCGCTGCCCTGCGAGCTGCCCGCCTTGCCGCACGCGGCAAGGGCGACAACCAAACCGACTGAAGCGAGGACGGCGAAAGCGATGCGGCCTAACTTGGTCATGCGAGATCTCCTCGGGTTGAGCGGTCTGGGGTGTCGAGACGCGCACGTACCGCTGCCGCGTGCGCGGGGAATCCTTCGTGCTCGGCGAGCGCAAGCACGGTCGGAGCCAGCCGTGCCAGCGCCGCCTGATCCGCCTGCGCGATCGACGTCTTCTTCATAAACGTGTGCGCGGTGACGCCGGAGCTGACCCGGGCGAACCCTCCAGTCGGCAGAGCCGCCGGCACGCCGATCACATAGTTGGCGGCGGAGATCGGCGTCGATTGGCCGATCAGGATCTCGCCCGCGTGGTGCAGCGCTGACAACGCCGCCTCCTCGTCGCGAACGACGAGCTGCATGTGCTCGGGCGCGTAGCCGTTGGCGACCTCGATCCCCTGGTGGAGGTCGGCGACGATGATTGCGCCACCGTTCACCCCGAGTGCGGCGGTCGCATACGAGCGCCGTGGCTCCGGGAGGCGGGCGAGCTGCTGCGCCAGGTGCTCCTTGGTGACCTCCACGAGGTGCGCGTCGTCGGTCACCAGCACCGAGGCCGAGTCGGGGCCATGCTCGGCTTCGTTCAGCAGGTCCGCGGCGAGCAGGTACGGATCGGCGCTCGAATCCGCCAGGATCAGACTCTCGGACGGGCCGAGGACCATCTGGGTCAGACAGCCGTAGCGCTGCACCTCGACCTGAGCGCAAGCCACCGGGGGGCTCCCGGGGCCGACTACCTTGCGCACCTTGGGAAAGCTCTCGGTGCCGAACGCCAGCGCGGCCACGCCGGCGGGACCGTTGGCGCGGAGCACGGTGCGCAGGCCGAGCTCATCGGCAACGACGAGTACGGCCCGATCGACGCGCCCGTCTGACCCTGGGACCGGCGGCACCACG
Source organism: Actinomycetota bacterium (assembly GCA_030945945.1). The sequence continues at coordinate 6,358 of JALYZB010000456.1, forward strand.
ACCGCAATCTCCGGCACCCCGGCGACGACGGCCGGCGAGCCGAGCTGCACGAGCACGGACGGGTAGCTTGCCTTGCCGCTGGGTACGAATAGCCCGGCGCTCGCGATCGGTGACGATTGCTCTCCCACTGTTAATCCGGGCTCGAGTTCCTGCCGCCAATCGCTGCCCTCGAGTACGCGCGCGTTGAAGCGCTTGCAGTGGTCGATCGCGTCCCGAATCGCGCTTAAAAGCTCAGCGCTGACGGCGTGGCGCGCAGCTTCGAACTCTTCCTCGCTGACGCGCAACGCGTCGGGGGCAACCTTGCAGCCGTCGAAGTGCTCGAGCGCGTCGAGGACGGCAGCGTCGCCCCGCTCGCGCACGTCTTCGACGATCGCCACGACACCGGCGCGCAGCTCCGGGTCGAACATCCGCATGCCGGCCGGGCGCTCGATCAGGCGCCGGCGGCCGTCCTCATCGAGCTCGTCCCAGCGGTGGACCTCCATCGGCCCGGTCCTGAGCTCAGACACTGCGGCCTCCGTCGACGGAGATCACAGCGCCGGTCATGTAGCCGGCGTCGGCGGAGAGCAGAAACGCGACCAGCGCACCGATCTCCTCGGGCGTGCCGAAGCGGCCGGCGGGGATCTGCTCCAGCAGCTGCTCGGCGGTCGCCGCATCATTGAGGTACGGCGCCGTCATCGGCGTCCGGATGTAGCCGGGACAGATCGAGCTGACGGTGATTCCGCGCTCGGCGAGCTCGAGCGCCATCGTCTGCGCCACCGAGATCACCGCCGCCTTAGACGCGTTGTAGTCGGCGAAGTCGCGCTCCGCCCGGAGCCCGTTGACCGATGCGTTGACCACGATTGCCGACCCGTGACCCATCAGACGCGCGCTGGCCCGTGCAACCAGGAACACGCCGACCACGTTGACGTCGAGCACGCGTCTGAAGTGATCGGCGGAGAGCTCGACCACGTTCGCACCCTGCCCGTCGATGCCGGCGTTGACGAACGCCCCGTCGAGGCCTCCGAGCTGCTGCGCGGCTTGAGCCGTCGCGCGTTCGACGGCCGGCTCGTCGGTCACGTCGCATACCGAGCCGCCGGCGACATTGAGCTGAGCGAGGGCGCGCTGCAGCGACTCCTCGCAGCTGCCGAGAATCCACACGCGGCCGCCCTCCGCCGTCAGCCGCCCAGCGGAGGCGGCGCCGATCCCGCTGGTACCGCCCGAGACGAGAATACGCCGGCCGTTCAGGCGCTCGGTCAATCGAGCGTCCCCTTCACGCCTGCTGTCATCCCGGCCCGGCGCGGGTTGAGTGCCGTCGCCGCGCGCAGCGCCCGGGCGAACGACCGGAAGCCCGCCTCCCAGGCGTGATGAGGGTCGCGGCTGGAGTCGTCTAGGCGCAGTTGCACAGTGCACCGTCCGCCCTGGCTGAACCCCTCGAAGAACGCCACCAGGTCGACCGTAAGCATGTCCTCGACGCGCTCGAGCGCGCTCGAGCCGCCACGGGTGACGAACGTGTTCGCCCGGCCTTCGAACGAAACCTGCGCGAATGCGCTCGCCTCGTCCATCACGCCGTGGCCGGCGCCGGAGGACTCGACCCCATCGGCGATCCGGTCTCTGATCAGCTGTCTGAAAGACGCTCCGAGGGCCAGGCCGGTGTCCTCGACCACGACGTGCATGAGACGGAAGGTCTTGACCTCGTAGCTGGCGTCGACGACGAAATCGCCGTACCAGCCGAGCATCTCCAGCATGTGATCGAAGAAGGCGAGCGTGGTCGACAGTCGAGGCTCTCGGCGCGGACCCAGGTCGACGGCCGTCTGCACGATCGCCTCACGGCTCTCGCGCCGGGTTTGGTAGACCTCCCCATCACGAGCAACCTGCATCCCGCTGTACGCGGTCATAGAGCCGCCCTGTGGTGTCGGAGCACCGATCTGAGCGTGGCCATCTGTGGCGGCGCGCCGATCGAGACGCGCATCCAGCCGGGAAGCCCGAGGTCTCTCCCGTCGCGGGCCACTAGCCCCGCCGCGAGCAGCTCGCGGTGCAGGCGGGGCAGATCCCGGGCCCTGAAGGTAACGAAGTTGGCCTGGCTGGGGAAGAACTCGAACCCGAGCTCGGTGAGTGTCTGCTGAAGGCGCGTGCGCTCGCGGCGGACGAGCTCTACGGCGTAGTCGCGCCACGCAGGGTTCTCGAGCGCGGCGCGTGCAGCCGCGATCGCTGCAACGTTGACGTTGAATGGCGGCCTGATGCCGTTGAGCGCGCGCATGACCTCCGGCGAGCCGAAGCCGTAGCCGACGCGGAGTCCCGCCAGCGCGTACGCCTTGGAGAACGTTCTTTGAATAATCAGGTTCGGGTGGCGAACGATCAGCGCCGTCGCCAGTGTGCGCAGCGCGGCGTCGGTATAGCAAAGGTACGCCTCGTCGAGCACGACGACGCACGTCGCCGGCACCTGCTCGAGGAACCGTTCGAGCGCCGCGGGTTCGATCGCCACCCCGGTGGGGTTGTGGGGCGTCGGCAGCCACACCAGCACGGCGGTTCTGGCCTCGCGCGCGATCGTCTCGAGATCGTGGCCGCCGTCTGCGAGCGGCACGAACACCGGACTGCCGCGGTGCACGCGCGTCACCAGCTCGTCGATCTGGTAGCACGGGTCCGACAGGACGACTCGGTCGCCGGACTCAAGAAACAGCGTCGCGATCAGGTAACAGAGCTCATCGCTGCCATTCGTGACGATCACCTGCTCGTCGCCCAGACCGGCCCGTTTGGCGAGCGCGCTCGCGAGCGCGTCGGCGCTCGGATACCGGTGCGCATTGTCGGCGGCGTCAGCGATTGCCTGACGGACGGCGGGCGCCGGCCCCAGCGGCGCCTCGTTGGAGGACAGCTTGCCGGCTGCGGTTGTCGCCGCTGCTCCCGGGCGGTAGGCGCGCAGCAACGCGAGCCGCTTCTGCGCCGATGCCGGCAGCGCGCTCACAGACACACGAGCACCTTAACGGCCTCGGGCCGCTCGAGCTGTCGTCGTGCGACACCCGGCAGCTCTGTCAGTGACACGGCGTCTGTGATGATCGGCTCGTACCGCCATGGCTGGGCGGCCAGCAACGAGATCGCCTGCGGCAGCTCATCCACGAACGCGTTCGCACCCAGGAGGCAGATGCTTCGCTCGACGAGATCCGCCGGCTGCACCGCTACGGCTCTGTGCGACAACGCCAGCAACAGGACCTGTCCTCGGGGCGCGCAGAGCACGATCGCGTCCCGGAGCGAGCTCTCGTAGCCGGCGGCGTCGATGACCGTGTCGTACATCCCTTCGGCCAGTTCGCCGGCCGACTCAACGGTCGCCGCGCCGAGCGCCCGGGCGAGCTGCGCTCGCAGCGGCGCGGGCTCGGCGACGGCAATGTCAATGTCCGCGAACCGGCGCCGCAGCTCGACGTGGGCGAGAGCACCGATCGGTCCGTGACCGAGGATCACCACCCGTCGCGGCTCGGAGCGCAGGAGCGACAGGGCGTGCACGATCACCGCCAGCGGTTCGCTGAGCGTCGCGACCGGAGATCGCAGCTCATCCGGGACTTGGTGCAGCATCTCAGCCGGCAGCACGCACAGCTCGGCGAAGCCGCCGGGGCAGGCCTCGCCGACGAACGCCACGTTGACGCACCGGTCCGGCGCACCGTTCGTGCACTGTTGGCAGCGGCCGCAGGCGATGCGCGAATCGGCGACGACGGCGTCGCCGGGCACCAGCGCCCCGTCCTCGGGCGCCTGCTCGACCGTCCCGTAGATCTCGTGACCGAGCGTCGCCGGCCACTCGAGCACCCAGGCACCGGTGCGCATCACGTGCAGGTCAGAGCCGCACAGTCCGGCCCACTGCACCCGAACCAGCGCGTCGTCCGGCCCCAGGTTAGCGAGCTCACGTGAACCGACGGCCATCGACAGGTTCTGGCGCAGCAGGAACGCCGGCGTCTGGAGCGTGCTCATCCGGCGATGCTCCGCAGCTTTCCTGCGCCAGGCGAGTAGCCGAGGGTGGCGGACAGCCGGGCGGCGAGCTCCTTGACCACCGTGGCCGCCAGCGCGACATCCCGCTCCGCGCGCTGCGCCGCCACGTAGGTGACGCCGATCGCGGCGGCCGGCACGTCTTCATGCGAGAACACCGGACTGGCCAGGCACGAGATGCCGGGCGTCACCATCCCGTCGTCGAACGCGTAGCCGCGGTGACGGACGTCCTCCAAGTCGCGGAGCAGGGCGTCGATGCTTGTCGGCCCATAGACGGTGCGGCGCACGAGCGGCTGGTGGGCATAGAGCGCCCGAACCTGGGGCTCGGACAGCTCGGCGAGGATGGCGCGACCCACCGACGTGAGGTGCGCCGGCAGGCGCACGCCGATCTCGGTCACGAGCTTGGGCGCCAAGCTCGACGGCGGTTCCTTGTCGATGTACAGCACCTCGGTTCCATGCAACATCGCCAGATGCGAGGTCTCCCCGGTCCGCTGGGTCAGCTCGGTGAGCACCGGACGCCCCAGCCGCTGGAGCGGTTCCGTGCGCAGGTACGCCGAGCCGATCTCGAACACCGAGATCCCGAGTCCCCAAGCTCGCTCGGCCTCGTAGTAGGTGACGAAGTTCCGCGCTCGCATCACGTTCAGCAGGTGGTGAGCGCTGCTCTTCGGGATCGCGCACTCCCGCGCGATGGTCATCGTCGGCACCGGACGGGTGTGCCTGGCCAGCAGCTCGAGGACATCGAGGAGACGCTCGGCGGACTTGACGGAGCTGGCGGCTGTGTCTGGCATACGAGACGGACGTCTGACCGCCAGTACGATGTCTAACCGGATGCATCTCGGCCTGCAAGACCCCCAGAGGAGAAAACGTCTCGCATACCAGACCCGCGGAGCAGGTTCGCGCCTGCTGTTCTTAGCTCGGCGACGGAGGCGACCCCAAGCAGCTGCAAGGCACGCTTGAACTCGGAAGCCAGCAATCCAAGCACGTGGTCGACGCCGGGCTCCCCCGCGGCCATCAGGCCGTAGAGGTAGGCGCGCCCGATCGCGCCGGCATCGGCCCCAAGGGCGATCGCGATGGCGAGATCAATCCCGTGGCGGATTCCGGAGTCGACGATAATCGTCGTCCGGTCGCCAACGGCCTCCCGCACCTCCGAGAGCAGCTCGACCGGCGGCGCAATCCGATCGAGCTGGCGGCCCCCGTGGTTTGAGAGGTGAAGGCCATCGGCGCCGGCGGCGACCGCCTCCCTGGCGCCCCGGGGACCGAGCGGGCCCTTGACGATCAGCGTGCCGGGCCACTGCTCGCGCAGCTGCGCGACGTCCTCCCAGGTGAGGCTGGCGTCGAACTGGGCGGTCATGTTCTCGATTGTGATCCCGTCGCTTCCGGCGACGCCAGGGGGCGAGTTCGCGAACGTGATCGCCGGACTGCGCAGCATTCCGACCCAGTACGCCGGCTTGAGCGCGATCCCGAGCAGTGCGGATGCGCTGAGCCGAGGCGGGATCGTGAGCCCGTTGCGCACATCACGGACCCGAAAGCCGGCGACCGGGACATCGATGCTCACCTCAAGTGCGCGGCAACCGGCGGCCCAGGCACGGCCGACGAGCTCGCGGCTGACCCCCCGGTCACGCCAGACGTACAGCTGAAACCACAGATCCGGATGGCCAGTGACGGCCACATCCTCAACCGATGTCGACGCGACCGTCGAGAGCGCATACGGCACCCCGGCCCGCGCGGCGGCGCGGGCAACGGCGCGCTCGCCGTCGGGATGCATCATCCGCGTGTACCCGGTCGGCGCGCAGATCAGGGGCAGCTCCGACGAACGGCCGAAGAGGGTCGTGGACGGGTCGGCGGACGAGACGTCGTTGGGGTGCATCGGAACGAGCTCCCACTGCCGGAACGCCGCCAGGTTCCAGGCCAGGCTCAGTTCCTCATCGGCGCCGCCTTCGACGTAGTCGAACACTGCCCTCGGCATCCGCCGGCGGGCGAGCGCGCGGAGATCGGCGGTCTGGTAGCAGCGGCGCAGACGCCGGCGCGTGGGGTTCCACTCCGGACGCTCCAGGGTGAGCAGCGCACGAATCTCGGCCGGTCTCATCCGTGCGGCACCGTAGCGCACGACAGCGCACTGATCGTGGTGGCGTTCCGGATCATCAAGCAGCTTCCGCCCGTGCGCCGCGTCGTCACGATTGGGTCTACGGCTGGGACCCGCCCAGTTCCTCGACGCCCTGGGGGGGCAAGGTGCGCGCCTGCTGCTCGACGTGCGCCAGCGCCGGAGCGTCCGAGGCCGCGAGCCGCGTGGGCCAATGCAGTCCGGCTGCAAGGCGGTGCCGAGGCGGGGGTCGCCTATCGCCACCACAAGGAGCTGGCGCCGACGACCGAGCTGCGTCATCGCCAGGACGCCGAGGATGCCCATCAGCGCGTCGAGCTGGCGCCTGAACATCGACGGCGGTACACGCAGCAGATCCTCGACCGGGTCGACCTCGCGCCGGGTCGTGGAAGAGCTACCGGCCGAGGGGGCGGCGGCGCTGTTCTGCGTCGAACGCGACCCCGAGGCATGCCACGGTCAGAGATCGCCGACGCTTTAGACGCCCATCCCGACGGGCCGGTGTTTCGCAGCTTCTTCGCGTCACCGACCGCGGTGCTCTGCGCCGCCACGCTGCTGGCTGAGATCGGCGACGCGCGGGCTCGCTACCCCCACCGAGACGCGCTCGCTGCTCAGGCCGGCCACGCCCCGGTCGCCGCAAAAATCAGGCAAACGCGAGAACGCGAAGTTCCGCTGGGCGTGCAACCACCGGCTGCGCAACGCGCTACAGACCCTCGCGCACTACATCGGCCGCTGAAACCCATGGGCCCGCGACCTCTACGCCAGCGCACGCGCCCGCGGCCACAACCACCGCAGAGCCCTCAGAACCCTCGGCCGATCGCTCAGCCGCATCATCTGGAAATGCTGGCAGACCCACACCTGATATGACCCAAAACGCCACAACGCCTTCCAACGACACGCCACCGTCACCATCCCCGACCCGTCGGCCCCCCGGCCCGTCGACCACGCCGCCACCGAGAGGATGGCTCGCTCGCTCACATGACCGCAAATACCAACAACGGCTTGACACAGGACGTCTTTCATCGCCCGTATCGGGCTAGTCCGACGCCTGCTTTGCGACGGGAGCGCTCGCGCCGCCAGTGCCGCATCCCGCCAAAAGCGCAACGCCTCCTCAGGTTCTCACTAAAACCAGCAGCCTGCTCCCACGAGTCCGGTCATGCCTTTCGTCGTAGGCAGCGCTCGCTCACCGACGCGGCGGGATCCTGGGACTTAGTGAACGGCGTGCCTGGGTGCTATTTCTGGCGGAGGGGAAGCTGGATATGGGTGGGGGCGCCGGGCTGATCGATGCTGAGCTGTCGCTCGCGTTCGATCTCTGAGTCCAGTTCGATACCTAGTAGCGCGGCGACGTTGGTCAGCCACACCCAGATCAGGAACGTCACGACCGCGCCGAGCGTCCCGTAGGTCTTGTTATAGGAGCCGAAGTTCGCGATGTACAGGCCAAACGCGGCCGAGGTCAGCGCCCACACGATTACGGCGAGAACCGCCCCCGGCGTTAGCCAGAGCCAGCTGGGAGGCCGCACGTTCGGGGCGATGTAGTAGAGCCCGGTGATCATCAGGGCGACCACGAGCACGATCACTGGCCACTTCGCGATCCCCCAGACCTGGAGTCCGGTTGAGCCGATACCGAGCTGCGTGCCGACCGAGCTGGCGACCGGACCGGTCAACACCAGGGCGAGCAGGACCGAGGTGATGAGAACCAGCGCGACCAGCGTGACGGCCACGTTAAACGGCCATTGGCGATACCAGGAACGTCCGCGCCGGGCTTCCCATATGACATTGGCCGCCCACGAAAACGTGCCGACATATCCTGACGCGCCCCAGATCGTGGCGGCCAGCCCGACGCCCAACAACGCACTGGCTCCGCCCTTGTGGGTGATGATCTGACGCACCGGGCCAGAGAGCGAATCAACGGTCGACGATGGCGCGAACCCGCCCACGATCCGCAACACCGCGTTAAACGTCTCGGGATACTGCCCCAACACGCCGAGCAGCGCCACCAAGGCGATCAACCCCGGAAACAGCGACAAGACGCTGCGGTAGGTCAACGCCGCCGCCAGATTGGTCACCCCGTCAGCGCGGTACTGATCAAACGTCCGCTTAGCGATCCGCTTCCACGCGCCCTGAGGCAGATCGCTGAGCTTCCGCGGCTTGCGTGCCCGACCGGGCAACCTGAGACGACGCCGCGGAGTAGCCCTCGACTCAGCGGTCGAAGCGACTGGATCATCCATCCCTGGACGCTACACCGACCATTTATATTGCGCAGCAGCCACACCCAACGGCGCCCTTCGAGAAGCGAGCGAGGCCCACGCCCTCGTCGCAGACCAGGCCCACGAAACCGCACAGCCGCATCCCCAATCGGGCCCACCCCGTCCCGCCCCGTCCCCCAACGCAGGCAGACCCAACACGACCAAAGGTCAGAGCTCGATACCCCCAACAATCCGATCACACGACACGTCGCGCGTAGATCGCTAACTTGCCAAGCGGCTGGCCTTGCATAGGTACCGCCGCACCTGCCACGGCATCCGTCGGCCCCGCAATCGGCGATAACCGCATTCCCGAGGTGCCGGTCGACTGCGATTGCCGTGAGCCGCCTCGTGTCGGGCGATTGGTTGGCGACGACGCGCGTCGCTCAGCTTTCCGAGAAACGACACGTTTTGAGAATGCGGCATGCCGTCAGGTCGGGGCTTGATGGGTCTGAGACGATGTGTGCGGAGGGCGATTTCTCGAGGATGGGCGACGAGATTCCGGTCGGGCAACTCATCGGTTATGCGCGCGTGTCGACGGCTGGTCAGGACGTGGCGTTGCAGCGCGATGCGTTGGAGCGCGCGGGGTGCGCCCGGGTTTATGCCGATACGGGTTCTGGGTCGATTCGTCATCGTCCCGAGCTTGATTCGTGTCTGGATTATTTGCGTGTGGGGGACACGTTGGTGGTTTGGCGGCTGGATCGTCTGGGTCGATCGTTGAAGAATTTGATCGAGACGGTCAAGGAGCTTGAACGGCGCGAGGTCGGGTTTCGGTCGCTGACAGAGGGCCTTGACACGACGACGGCGGCGGGGCGGCTGACGATGCATATCTTCGCTGCGCTGGCGGAGTTTGAGCGAGCGTTGGTGGTTGAGCGCACGCGTGCCGGTCTTGAGGCCGCGCGTGCTCGGGGTCGCGTGGGCGGGCGGCCGATGGTGATGTCGGCCGAGAAGGTCGCGGCGGCGCGTGCACTACGCGACGCTGGAGAGCTAACCATGAAGGAGATCGCGTCGCTGCTGGGCGTGAGTCCGGCGACGTTATACCGCCGGCTCTCCGTCAAGGAACCGGCAACGGCAGGACACTAGGCCGACGCCGTCCGTAGCCCGTTGGTTCCGGGCTTGCTGCACACCGCACACCAGCCACCATCTCGCGGTGCCGAACTCTGGCGGGTGCGCTTGACCCGACGAGCGCTACCACGTGATATGAGGCGTGCAAAGCCCTGGCGTGGAGCTCGCTTCGTGCCTACACGTGACGTAGGCCGGATGCCTGCTCGGCGTCGCGCTGTCCGCGCTTTGCGGGACCGCGACCTGAGCTGCCGCGACGTGTCGCAGCGGCGCGAAAGGGGGTCATCCGACCTTGTACTTGATGTGTGTGACGCCCGGTGCGTCGACGGCGCGGACCTGCTCGAGCTTCAATGCGCCGCGCTCAAGCCCTTCGAACAACCGCGCCCCAGACGAAAGGATCACGGGAGCGATCGAGATGTCGATCTCGTTCACGAGACCGGCGGCTAAGTACTGGTTGACCACCGATGCGCCCCCGGCGAGCCAGATGTCCCGTCCGCCCGCGGCGTCCTTCGCCTGCACGAGTGCGGACTCGATCCCGCCGTTCACGAAGTGGAATGTCGTGCCACCCTCCATCTCCAGCGGCTCGCGCGGGTGGTGGGTGAGCACGAACACCGGATGGTGGTAGGGCGGATCCTCGCCCCACCAGCCTCGCCACGAGTCATCCGGCCACGGCCCACGAACCGGGCCGAACATGTTGCGGCCCATGATCGTCGCCCCAACGTTCGCCCGCCGCTCCTCTACGACGGGAGAGCTCGCGTTGGTCTCGCCCTCGGACTCGCCATGCATCTCGCGAAATGCCTTGAGTGGAAAGAACCATTCGTGCAAGTCCATCCCGCCCACGCCGAGCGGGTTCTCCTCGCTTTGATCCGGGCCCGCGACGTAGCCGTCCAAAGACATCGTGATGGTCAGTCTCAGCTCACTCATCTCCGCTCCTGACTCAGGTTGCATTCCTCTCGTTACAGACCTCCGGACGAGTCCGGACTCATCGAATGCCTGTTTCTGTTTCACCGGCCGTTCCGGGGCGAGCAGGCGGCCATCCGCTCGAGCAGCACTGCGCGCTCGCGGGCGTTTTGGGTGAGCAACGCGGCGCGGTCGAACTCCACCCGCGCCTCGTCGTCGCGGCCAAGCTTCGCGAGCAGGTCTCCCCGTACGGTCGGGAGCAGGTGGTAGCCGCGGAGGGCGGGCTCGGACGTGAGAGCGTCAACCAGTTCGAGCCCCGCCTCAGGGCCGAACGCCATCCCGACGGCGACCGCGCGGTTGAGCTCGACGACCGGCGAGGGCAGAAGCTGGGCGAGCGCGTCGTAGAGGGCGACGATGCGCTCCCAGTCCGTGTCGGCGGCGACCCCGGCGCGTGCGTGGCAGGCGGCGATGGCGGCCTGGAGCGTGTACGGCCCGAGGGCGCCCCCGGTGCTCTGCGCGCGATCGAGCGAGGCGAGGCCGCGGCCGAGGAGCAGCCAGTCCCACCGCGACCGGTCCTGGTCGAGCAGGAGTACTACCTCTCCGGAAGGGCCGATTCGCGCGCGTGAGCGCGATGCGTGCAGTTCCATCAGGGCGACGAGGCCATGTACCTCAGGCTCCGACGGGAGTAGCTCGGCGAGGATGCGGCCCAGCCGGAGCGCCTCCTCGATCAGCTCGGGCCGGATCCAATCATCGCCGGCGGTCGCCGCGTAGCCCTCGTTGAAGATCAGGTAGATCGCCTCGAGCACCGAGGCGAGGCGCTCGGCGAGCTCATCGCGCTCCGGAACGTCGAACGGCACGCGCGCCTCCGAGAGTGTGCGCTTCGCGCGCACAATCCGCTGCGCGACCGTCGCCTCCGAGACCAGATAAGCGCGGGCGATCTCCCTGGTCGTCAGGCCGGCGAGCAGGCGCAGCGTGAGCGCGACCCGCGCGTCGGTCGATAGCACGGGGTGGCAGGCCGTGAAGATCAGGCGCAGGAGATCGTCGTCAAACGGATCGTCGATCCCGGCCTCAAGATCTGGACTCTCGACCTCGCCGCGGATCTCGATCTCCAAACCGAGCTCCCGCGTCTTTCGCTCGTGCACCTCGGCTCGGCGGA
>JALYZB010000463.1 GCA_030945945.1 Actinomycetota bacterium
AGGGTCGGACGCAGCTGCTGGGAGACCGGAACCAGCTGGCGGAGCAGCGGGTCGGTGTTGCGCGCGAAGCTCTGCAGGCGCGCCATCGTCGCCTTGGTCTCGTTCAGGAAGGTCGGGAAGACATGGACGGTGGCGGCGATCGAGTTCGCGTTGGCCGCCGTCGTCTGAAAGGTCTGCTCACCGGTGGTGATCAGCGAGCGCAGCGCGCTCCGGCTGTGGTCAAGCGCGGCGAAAACGGTGCCGCCGTGGCGGAGCAGGTTGACGACCGCGCTGTGCTGGACGTCGAGGACCTGCAGCAGGTTGGTCACGTCGGCCGCGAACGCGGGCAGGTTGCCGATCACCGAGGAGAGGTTCTGATCGTTGTTCTTGACCGAGATCGCGAGCTGCTGCTGCCATTGGCGGAACGCCGCCCGGGTGCGGGGGTCCAGCGCGTTGAAGATCTGGTCCAGCTGCACGGCGTTCTGGACGTTGGAGCGTGCCAGCAGGGCACCGTCGGCCAGCATCGGTGACCGCGGCGTGCCGGGCGCGAGCTGGACGTAGGTTTCGCCGAGGATCGTCTTCTGACGCAGGATCGCCCGCGTGTCGCGGTGGATCGGAGCGAACGAGTTGTTCATCTGGATCGTGGCGATCGTGCGGTTCCCGCGCGGGTCCAGGGACTTGGCGATCACCTTGCCGACCGACACGCCGGCGATCCGGACGTCGGCCTCGTTGGCGAGCTGGCTGGAGTCCGGGAAGGCGACCTCGAAGCGGTAGCCCTGCGGATTGAAGGGGATCCCACCGCCGAAGGACAGCCACAGGAACAGCAGCAGGCCCACGCAGGAGAGCGCGAACAGCACCATGCTGAGGATCTTGGCCGGTGAGGGAGCGCCGGTGTCCATATCAGGGCTTGAGGGGGCTGGTCAGAGACGACGCGGTGCCTGCGGCCACCGTGGCCGCACTCGCGGCCACCGAACCGGACCCGGCGACGGGCGAGCCCGAGCCGGAGGTGGCGGTGGAGCTCTGAGTGGCGGACCCTGTGCTGCTCGTCGCGCCCGGCAACGGCGTCGTGGTCGTCAGCGCGCTGGTCGTCGAGCTTGACCCACCCTGGCCGCCGGTGGCCGAGCCCGAGCGCGCGGCGCCGTGCTTGGCCAGGCCGCCGGGCAGTGGCGGCAGCCCACCGCCCGCGGCGCTGCCCGACTCGCAGATTCCCGTCGGGCCGATGATCGGGGCGAGGTTGAGCAGCGCCTCCGAGCCCGACACGCCCGCGGCGATCTGACTGAGCGCCGCGCAGCTGCCCTGCAAGAACAGCGGGCGGTACACGCCGTTGGCGTCCTGGATCGAGAACAGGGTGCGGGCGTTGTGGTCAAGCCAGGCCAGCCACCACAGCCAACCGTGCTGATCGGTGCCGGTCGGGTAGTAGCCGAGATCGTTGAACAGGTGGTTGAGGACCTGGAAGGTGCCGGTCAGGCCCGGCGTCGCCTTGGCGAGGTTGATCGAGGCCGGCCGCAGCTGGCGGACGAGCGGCCGAGCGGCGACCACAAACGGCCGGATCTGGTTCCGGACGACCGGGGTGTTGGGCTTGGCCAGCGCGACCAGCGCCTCGTTGGCGGACGGCAGCGAGCGCACCGCGGGGAGCAGATGGCTCGCGGTAGGGCCGAGCAGCCGGGCGAAGGTGGTGACCCGCTGCAGCGTCGCGGTGGTCTGGTTCAGCGTCCCGGGCAGATCGACCAGGGCGCGGCTGATGTTGCCGTTCTCGACCGCGAAATCGCGGAACACATGGGAGCTGGCGCTGACCAGCGAGACGACCTGGGCCTGCTTGGCGACCAGAGCGGTGTTCAGGCGCTGCAGGGAGTTGACCAGCTGGCGCAGGTCACGGCCGCGGACCGCGACCGCGCCGTTGACCCGGGCGAGATCCCGGTGGGTGGGCTCAAAGCGCTGGAAGACCTGTCCCAGCTCGGTCCCGCCCTTGCCGGCCAGGCCGGCCCCGGCGCCGTTGACCAGCAGCTGCAGATACTGGCGGGTGTCGCCGTCCAGCGAGGCGAGGATCTCGTCGGCGTTGACGTCGGGGTTGGTGTTGGAGACCGGAAGCGTCCAGCCCTGACTGGCCACCGGGGCCGGACTGCTGCCCGGGGTGACCTCGATGAACATGTCCTTGAGGCCGGTCTTGGGCCGCAGCAGCGCGGTCGCGTTGGTGTGGATCACGTGCTTGTACTTGTCATCGATCTGCATCGACACGACGGCGATGCCGTTGCGGAGGGTGACGGTGCCGATCTCGCCGATCTGGACGCCCGAGACGCGGACCGATTGGCCCTGGCCGGGGGTCACCGCCTGCGCGGTGGAGAACTCGGCGTTGAGCATGTAGGGCGAGGACTGGATGAACGGGAAGCGGAACCGCTCGTGGCTGAGGATGTAGCCGGCCACGACGGCCGACAGCACGAGCAGCACGAGGATCGCCGCGAAGTCGGTGGCGTGGGTCTTGATTGCGCGGGTCATCGCTTCGGCATCCCCGGGGCCAGGCGGACCTTGAGGCCGTTCTGCGCGGCACTCTGCTTCAGGATCTTCATCAGGTCGGCCGCCGACTGGTTCTCCTGGGCCACGCCGGCCCGCTCGGCCAGGATCTTGTTGCGCCGGGCCAGCGCGGCGCGGCGCAGCGGCAGCGGCAGCGGCAGGTTGGGCAGCGTCGGTAGCTGGGGCAGCTGCGGCAGGCCGACGGGCAGACCGGTGCCGCCGCCGCCGACCGGCTGCATCGGTGGCCCCGAGGGTGCCGCCAGGTCGGTGATCGCCCTCTGCGTCTCACACGGGATCGTCTCGTTGTAGGCCGGCCGCGCGTTGTTGGGCGGCAGCATCGGCTGCACCGAGCTGAGCGGGGCCAGCGACTGGCCGAACAGGTGCGGCGAGAGTGAGTAGGTCAGCGTGCCGCCGACGCCGAGGATGCGGATGTAGGGACCGTTGGCGTCAAACACGCGCGACTCGCCGGCGAGGCCCGGCAGGTAGTCGACGCCCTCGACGAAGACCTTGCGCGCCGGGAACCCGTTCGACGCGTCGAAATGCGAGTCGGGCACGGTCAGCTCGGTCCACGGGTGGATCACGTTGGACACGCAGCTGGAGGCCGGACGCACCTGATTGGCGAACAGCGGGATGCTCTCCCGGGTCAGCTGGGTCAGCGCCGGGATCGTCGGGCGCAGATCATGGGTCAGTCCGCGCAGCTCGGAGGGCTGCACGAGCAGCCGCAGCTGGGTGATGAAGGGCAGGCTCGCGTCGACCGTGGGGCCGGTGGACCTTACGCCCGGGACGAGGTCGCGCGACAGGCGCTCAAACGGCGGGAAGGCGGCGTTCAGGGCGCGGAACGCCGGGAGCGCCACCGACAGCGTGCGCGGCAGCGCCGACACGGTGGCCCGCAGGTTGGCCTGCTGACGGGCGAAGGCGAACGCGGTGGTATTGAAATCGGTGACCAGGCTCTTGAGCGCCGCCGGGCTGTGATCGATTGCGGCGGCCGCGCTCCCCTGGGCGGCGATGTACCGGCTCAGGTCGTGCGGCTGGATCCCGAGCGCATCATGGGCGACCAGCGACGAGTACTCGTAGGCGGGCAGCCAGTACTGGATCGAGCGGTTGTACGCCGCGCCACCCGTCACGACCGCCTTGCCGTACTGCTGCAGCAGCGTCTGGAGGTTCTGGCGCGTGTTGGCCTGCAGGCCGGTCAGCACCTGATCGAGCTGGACGGGTTCGATCCCCTGCTGGATCGGGAAGATGTGCCCGTCGGAAGCGGCCGGGGCGTTCGGGGTGCCCGGCGAGATGTCGATGAAGAAGTTGCCCTCCAGGAAGATGCGCGGGCGGATGGCGAAGGTCGCGTCGCTGTGGATGGGCAGGCCCGATGCGTCGATCTGCATCGTCACGGCGGCGGCGTTGCAGGTCGCCGCGGTCGTCGAAGCGGACTTGCAGCCCGGCTCGTTGCCGACGCTCGTGACCTTGCCGACGTTGACGCCGGCGATCCGGACCGGCGAGCCCGACTGCAGCCCGTTGGCGTTGGAGAACACGGCCTGGAGCGTGTAATGATGGGCGAACGGATTGACGAACTTGGTGTAGGCCCCGTAGGAGAAGACCACGATCAGCACGATTCCGATCGCCCCGGCGAGGAACAGGGGCATCCCCTTCCTGCGGCGATCCTTGCGGCGTCTCAGCAGTCTCATGAGTTCCCCGGGACGGTCGACAGCTGGGGACCTGAGGTCGGATTGCGCGAGAAGGTCTCGCCCCCGGGCACCTGGGGGCTCCCGGCGAACGTCGGACCCTGAAGGCCCGGTGTGTGAACGTCGGTGGCCAGCAGGCGTCCCTGCGGGTCGTAGTAGTTGAGCTTGTGGACAAAGCCGCGCTGCCCGGTCTCACAGTCCGCGGCCCCGGTCGAGCTCACCGCAGCGCCGTAGGGCTGCGAGTGCAGGTATTCGTTGCCGCCGGTGATCGTCGAGTCCGAGCCGCCGCCGTTGGCCGGGGCGATCGCCCCGGCCTGTCCGACGTTGTTGGGCTGCGTCGGAGTGCCGACATTGATCAGCGCCCGCTGGGCGAAGCCGAAGTCGGTGGGCTGGGAGAGATGCTCAGACAGGTAGGTCCAGAAGTAGTTCCAATCATCGCAGACCGTCTGATAAGGCCCGAGGTAACGGATCATCGGGTTGAGCGTCTGTGACGTGTCGGTCAGCGCGTTGATCGCCATGTTGGTCCCCGGCGCCTGAGCCAGATTCTGCAACGCGTCCATCACCTGCTGCAGATTGCGATTCAACGACGGCGTCCGCGCCAACGTCCGGGTGCCGATCTCGATCGCCGGATTGATCGTCGGCAACGTCACCGCCAACTCATGCGTCGCCGGAGCAAGGTTATGCGCCAACACCGTCAGATCAGACAGGAACGGCTGCTGCACCTTCAGCGACTGCGTCGAAACCTGCTCAGTCGACGGCGACCGTGCGATCGTCTGCTCAAGCGCGTTGGGATCGCGCGAAAAGCCCTCAAACGTGGTCGCCACATCGGTGAACAACCGCGCATTGGTCGCCGCGACCGGCGCGACCGTGCTCATGAACCCTTCCAACGAGCTGAAGAATCGCGTCAGCCCGGTGCCCGGGTCAGCCAGATACTGGGTCACCGGCTTGAGGTACAGCAGCAGCTTGGGCAGGCTCGCGAAGGTGTCGTTGAGCGCCGAGCCACGACCCGCCAGCGCGTCGCCGAAGCCAACCAGGTTCTTGTCGATCGCCGGCCGGGTCTTGGCATCAAAGGCCTGAAAGACATCCTCGAACTGCACCGGCACACTGGTCTGGGTAATCGGCATCGTCCCGCCATCGAGAAACATCTTGCGCGAGACGCCCTTGTGCAGATCGATGTACTTCAAGCCCAGCAGCGAGCGGGGACGGATCGACGCCGTCGAATCGACCGGCACGCTCCCGTGGGCCTGATCAAGCTGCAGGGTCAGCTGCGCGCCGATCTGGCCGGTCTTCAACGCGATCGGCTTCAGCTCGGAAACCAGACCGATCCGGAAGCCGCCCTCGCGCACCTCGTTACCCGGCACCAGATCAGAGCCCGACGCGATATCGACCTTCACCTGCTTGGTCGGCACAAACGGCAGCCCATTATTGGCGTTGTAGGCCAAGAACACCGCGACCATCACCACCAGCACGGTCATCGCCCCGACGAGGACGGGGTTGGCAAGCGCGGAGGGCTGGCTGCGGCGGGGCGGGTCGCTCATGGGGCCAACAGGTAGTTGAGGAGGGCCTGGGCGGAGCTGGTGCCGGGCGTGCCGCTCGCCGAGCCCGAGCTCGCGCCGGCCGTGGGGCTCGTCGCGCCGCTGCTCGTCGCCGCCGGGCTGGTGGCGCTGCCCGTGCGCGCGGCGAGGATCTTGTTCGCCGCGGTGACCTGGGAGACGCTCAGCATGGAGGCGCTCGTGGCCGGGCCCTTCTGACCGGGAGGCGCCCCGCCCGGGTCCGGGACGGGCGCGTGGGGGGCGGACGGGTCGGTCGTGTTGACGCCGGGCTGGTTGGGACCCAGCCACGAGTAGCACTTGCGATACGACGGGCCGTGCTGCCTGAGGTTCATCGCGACCGTCGCCGGGCTGGCGTACGGCGAGCACTGCGCGCTGAAGAACGCGTCGACCGCGAGCACGTGCCCGTAGGGGCCGAAGGTGTTGATCGCCAGGCCCTGGTTGAACACGTAGCCCAGCAGCGCCTGGATGCCCGAGAAGCCCTTGCCGCCCGGGCTGCGCGGATCGCGCTCGACGGCGTTGCTCTGGGTGTCCAGCGAGTGCAGGACGATGTTCAGGTTGTTGGCCAGCTCGGGGGTCGGCTGGGCGAAGCGGTTGAGGTCGGTGACCGTCGGCGCGGCCGCGATCACCGCGGTGCGGCCGGTCACCGATGCCCGGCCCAGCGAACGCAGCGCCGGGTTGGAGGACCGCGAGAAGGCCGGCAGATCGGTGAAGAAGCGATTCAGCGTGCCCGCGGCCGCGTTGAGGTTCTGCAGGACGGGCGTGTTGGCGGTGGCCGTCGTCGAGAGCTTGGCCATCGTCGGACGCAGCTGCTCGAGCAGCCCGGGCAGGCGCGCGAAGGTCTCACGCAGATTGCCGTTCTGGGTCGCCGTGGCAGTCGCGGTCCGGTTGGCCTCGACGATGAAGCGCTGCACCTGGTGGGAGTTGTTGGCCAGCGCGGTGAGCACCGTGTTGGAGTCACGGGTCAGGTTCTGGAGTGTGCGCGAGTCGTTGGCGAGCACGTTCAGCAGCCGATCGGTCTGGTCCAGCGCCGGGACGGCGCGCTGCAGTGCCGCCTGCAGATCGCCCGAGCGGGCGGCCGCGGCGGCGCCGAACTCGTTGATGATCAGCGAGAAGCGCTGGCGGTAGGGCAGCCGCATCACGTTCTGGACGAGATCGGCGGGAATCGTGGACCGCGTGTGCGTCACCGGGATCGTCGAACCGGCCTTCATCACCGGGCCTGAGGTGCCGGGATTGCAGTCGATGAAGTACTCCCCGATCAGCGATTCCGGTCGTGACTGGCAGGTCGCATCGGAGTGAAACTGGCCAAAGCCGCCCTTGGTCACCGAGACCGTGACCACGGCACGCAGCGACTTCTGATTGAGATCAATCGCATCGATCGTTCCCGCGGGCACGCCCGCGACCTTGAACTGGGCGCCGGTGACCAGGCCGAACGCGTTGTCCAGCGTGATCTTGTAGGTGCCGTTGGCGCTGCCGTTGGAGGCGCCGCCGGCGAGGAAGATGAAGGCGCCCGCGGCAAGCAGGAGCACGGCGGAGATGGCGATCCGCTTCATTTGCCCGTCGGAACCTGACTCGGAGTGCATGGGAAACCGCTCTCCGGGACGAAGATCGCGCCGCGCTCCATCGAGCCCGGGCAGCGGTCGCCCTGGCCGGAGGTGAGCAGGCCGGTCTGGCCGTTGCCGCCCAGCGCGAGCACGCGGCGCAGGGCGAAGTCCGCCGGGGTGGTCAGCAGGCCGCCGTTCTGGAAGATGTTCAGCGCGCCGTTGGAGATCGTGCCGAGGCCGACCGTCGGGGAGACGCGGCTGGTGCCGCCGTTGGCGTCGTTCTGGCCGGGGTGGGTGAAGCCCTCAAACCAGCCGGTCAGGTCAACCGCGTACGGCCGGGCGGTGGCCAGCTGAGGCGTGGACTGGTTCAGGGCGGTGACCGACTGCGGGAACGCCCCCGGCCGCGGCTTGCCGTTGACCGTGGTGCTGCGCACCGTGGCGTTGGCGAGCGGCACGCCGAGCCTGGTCAGCTCGATCAGGTCATTTCCGGTTCCGGACCGGCTGATGATGTTCGACAGGTCGCGAATGGTCGGGACCGCGTCCTGCGCGAGCGGGCGCAGCTGCACGAGCAGCTTCTGCAGCTTGGGCGCCACCGGCTTTGAGACGTTGACCAGTGGCGTGATGTCGTTAAGCGCCGTGCGCAGGTTGACGAACGTCGTGTTGGCGATACGCATGAAGTTCGGCAGCTGGCGCAGCGCAGAGCCCAGCGCGACCCGCCGCGAAGCGAGCGCCTGGGTCACCGTCGAGAGGTGCGCGACGAGACCCGAGAGGTCGGTCGAACGTTGCGCGAGGTCAGACACGAGGTTGCCGGTCTTGACCACGAAGTTGGTGAACTGTCCGGTGTTGCGGTCGATCTCGTTGAACAGCGTGCTGCTCGAGGCGATCGCCGGGTTGAGATAGGCGAACGCGGCCTGCGCCTTGGCGCCGGCTCCCTGCAGCTGCCGGGCGGAGCCCAGAAACACGTTCTGCAGCCCGCGACGAGTCGGCCCGTCCAGCGTGTTGAAAAGCTGGTCGAGATCGACCTCGCTGGTCGTGCTGTGAGCGGGGATCATCCCGTTGCTGGCGATGTTCGGATTGCTCGCGGGCCCGAGGGTCAGGTTTACGTAGCGGCTGGCGATCCCCGACAGGGATGCCTCGCGGATCACCGCCTGCGTGCCCTCGGGCAGGTGCTGATAGGCGGCGTTGCCGATCGACAGCGTCAGCTCCGCGAGGCCGTCGTGCGTGATCGCGATGTGCGAGACCGTCCCCACCTGGTTGCCGGCCACCTCCACGAGGTCGCCCTGCACGATCTGGCTCGCGTTCTGGAAGTCCGCGCGCACGGTGTAGCTGCTCCCGCCCGAGAGCAGGATCACCGACACGGCAACGATGGCGACCGCGACCGCCGCGACTGCGGCGATCCGGCCGATCAGACTTGCGTTCCGCACCGACGCTTCCCGCGCAAAAGACCTCCTCCCGCGCGCGGAGTCGTAGCGACCCGGCGCGAATCACGGCGCGAAGCTAGCAACCCCGCGGAGGCGGTGTCAATTGACAACCGTTTGGATGATCGCCGTGCTACGGGCCGATCGGAGGCTTTGCCGGGCTCGCGGCGAGCCGCTAGCGTGTGCACCCAGAGCCCGGGTGGTGGAATTTGGTCAGACACGGTCGCCTTAAGAGCGACTGCCCTTCGTGGCGTGAGGGTTCGAGTCCCTCCCCGGGTATCACCGAGCAGCACCGCTGAGCAGGCTCTGGCGGGCGCCGACATCCGAGTCGTCGTCCTCATGAGAGACCCATCCTGACCCAATTGCGCAACTTCTGCGCTGCTAGCGTGTCGGGGGGTTCCAGAAGGGAATTTGGCCAAGCTCCGGATGGAAGTCTCCGCACTCAAATATTCCGGTGGGATCGGATTGCACGGACGCCCGTCACTGCTGCGTCTGCAATCCGACGAGCGGCTGATCACATACCTGCGCAAGGGCAACACCGCGGCCTTCGACGTCCTCTTCGCGCGCTACGAGACACGGCTGCTGGCCTTCTGCCGTCACCTGCTCGGATCCCGCGAGGATGCCGAGGACGTGCTGCAGGAGGTGATGACCGCGGCCTTCAACGCGATCCACGCCGACGGACGTCCGATCAACGTGCGTCCGTGGTTGTACCGGATCGCCCGCAACCGCAGCCTCAACCACCTGCGTCGCGCCCGTGCGATCGCGACGGACACGATGGACGCGCACTTCTCCGATCACGGCGCGAGCACGGCGGACAAGGTCCACGACCGTGAGGAATTCCGCCTGCTCGTCGGCGACATCCACGAACTGCCTGAGACCCAGAAGACCGCGCTGGTGCTCCGCGAGATGGACGCGCTCTCCTACGAGCAGATCGCCGAGGCGATGGAGACCACCGTGCCGAGCGTGAAGTCACTGCTCGTACGGGCGCGCGTGTCGCTTGCCGAGGCCGCCGAGGCCCGGCTGCTGTCCTGTAACGAGGTCCGGATCGAACTCGGCGAGCAGGCCGAGGGCCTGCGCCGGCGGCCCAGCCCGCTCGTGCGCCGCCACTTGCGCAGCTGCGAGCGCTGCAGCATCTTCCGCAACCAGCTGCGCCACACCAATAAGGCGCTGGCCGCGCTGATGCCGATCGGCCCGCTCGTGGTGCTCAAGAACCTGGCCATCTTCCACCTCAGCCACTCCGCCGGCTCGGGGGCGACCGCCGCCTCACACACCGCCGCCGCCGGAGCCGCGAGCGCGT
>JALYZB010000046.1 GCA_030945945.1 Actinomycetota bacterium
CGCGGGGAGGTCGAGGCCGGTCTGCACGAGGTCATCGGCCGCCGCGAACGGGCCGAGCAGGCGCTGGCGCAGCGCAGCGCGCCGGGCGCGGATCTCGGTCACCCCGGCCTGGGCGGCGCTGACCTCCTCACCGCGCCGTCTCGCGGCATCGCGCACGAGCTCCCAGCGGATCTCCAGCGCTTGGCGCTCGAGGCGGGCGTGCAGCTCGGCCGCCTCGGCCTGGCGCTTGAGCGGGCGTAGCCGTGAGCGCGCCTCGCGCTCCACGTCCAGCGCCCGGTCGAGGTTGTCCTGGGTGCGCGCGAGCTTGAGCTGGGCGCGCCGGCGGCGCTTGCGATGCTTGCCCAGGCCCGCGGCCTCCTCGATCAGCAGGCGACGCTCGCGGGGTTTTGAGGTGACCAGGGACTCGACCCGGCCCTGGGAGATGACCGAGTGCATCTCCTTGCCCAGACCGGTGTCTGCCAGCATTTCGACGATGTCGACCAGCCGGCAGCGGGCGCCCGCCAGCCGGTACTCGCCCTCGCCGTTGCGGTCGAGGCGGCGGAGGATCGAGATCTCGGAGGCGCCGAGCGCAAGCGAGCCCTCGCTGTCGTCCAGGACGAGCTCCACCTCGGCCTGGGAGGCCGCCTGGCGCCCCGGCGCGCCGCCGAAAATGACGTCCTGCATGGACTGGCCGCGGACGTTGACCGGCGACTGCTCGCCCAGCGCCCAGAGCACGGCGTCGGTGACGTTGGACTTGCCCGAGCCGTTGGGGCCGACGATCACGCTGACGCCGGGACCGAACTCCAGCCGGGTCCGGTCAGGGAAGGACTTGAAGCCCTTGACGGTGATCGACTTCAGGTGCACGGCCGGTCTCCCCTCATGATGTCTTCAGTGCCTCGAGCGCGATCCGTGCGGCCTGCTGCTCGGCGTCCTTCTTGCTGCGCCCGACGCCGCTGGCCAGCTCGGCGCCGGCGACCGTCGCGGCGACCGTGAAGGTCCGGTTG
The DNA here is from genome assembly GCA_030945945.1 of Actinomycetota bacterium. The sequence goes on from JALYZB010000046.1 coordinate 984, forward strand.
TGGGGCGGTCCTTGTTCGTCGAGCACGGCGTAGACGACGATCTCCGCCCGGCGGGCGAGACGCTCCTGCAGGGCCGACTTGTAGTCGACCGAATGCTCGAGCGAGTCCTCGATCTCGTCGGCGAACGCGGCCACCACCGCCGCCGCGGTGATCTCGTAGCCAAAGCTCAGGTAGCACGCGCCGATCACCGCCTCGATCACTGAGGCGAGCACCCGCTCGGTGGAGATCAGCGCCTCGACCGAGGCGCGCCCCCCGGTCTCGGGCGCCGTCGTTCGCAGCCGCTCGGGCACCCCGAGGCGCTCGGCGACGGCACGGCAGGCACGGCCCGAGACCGCCTGGGCGCGGATCTTGGTCAGGCGCCCCGGGCCGTACTGGTCGGGCTCCAGGCGCGGGAACAGGTGTGTGGTCACGGCCAGCCCGAGGACGCTGTCCCCCAAGAAGGCCAGCCGCTCGTAGGAATCCGCGCGACGGTTGGTCCAGGAGGTGTGCGTGAAGACGCGCCGAGCCAGCTCGTCGGGCAGCTGATCGAGCAGCTCGTACAGCGCCGGGACCGAATCCGGGCGAGGCGGGCCTCGGGTCTGCGCGCCTATGGTCACTCAGCGTCTGAGCCGGCATTCGTGGCCGAGGGTTGCGGCGCGCCATCGGCGCCGTTGTCGTTCCCGCTCGCGAGCACGAAGTCGACCGCCTGGCCGACGGTCAGAACCCGGGCGGCCTGCTCATCGGACATCCTGACCTCGTAAGAGTCCTCGAGCTCCTGGACGAGGGTGTAGAGGTCTAATGAGTCGGCCTCGAGGTCCTCGCGGAAGCGTGTGGCCTCGGTGACCCGTCCTGGATCGATCTCGAGCTCATCGACGAGATGGGCTCGGATCAGGGAGAAGACCTGCTCGCGTGTCATCGGGCCGACACCGTAAACGGCGATCCGGACGGCCCCCCGGGCCGGCGCCGATCACGCATCGCCGGCCTCCGCCCCGACCGCTGTCGGGGTGCGCAGAGCACCGGCCTTCTCCAGCGCGCGGCGGGTGGCCGCGATCACGTCCTCCTCGACCCCGCGGGCGGCGACCTCGATCGCGCGGGCAAAGCCCCGGCGGGTGAAGCGCCCGTGCGCGACCACGCCGAGGCGGCGCAGGCCGAGCATGTAGGCGCCGCCGGGGCCCTCGGGGTCGATCTCCTCGCGCAAGCGCCGGACGGCCGGGGCGAGCAGCAGGCCGCCGAGCCTGGCGCGCGGGGAGCTCATCGCGGCGGTGCGAATCGCCTGCAGCGTCCGGCTTGACACGCCCTCGATCAGCTTCAGGGTGATGTTGCCGGTGAAGCCGTCCATCACGATCACGTCGGCGGCGCCGTCGGTCACCTGCGTGCCCTCGACGTTGCCGATGAAGTTCAGCCCGGTCCCGGCCTCGCCGGACAGCTGCTCGTAGACGGTGACGAGCTCGGGGGTGCCCTTACCAGGCTCCTCGCCGTTGGAGAGCAGCGCGACCCGCGGCAAGGCCAGGCCCATCACCGCGTGGGCGAACGCCGAGCCCATATGAGCGAACTGGACGAGGTGCTCGGGGCGGCAGCTGACGTTGGCCCCGACATCCAGCAACAGAACCGGGGGGCCGCCGGGCATGGGGATCGGCAGCGCCAGCGCCGGGCGGTAGATCCCGCGATCGCGGCGCAGGTTGAACAGCCCGGCCGCGAGGGCCGAGCCGGTCGAGCCGCCGGAGACCAGCGCGTCGGCGCGGCCGTCGGCCACCGCCCTGGCGGCCTGGACGATCGACGCGTCCGGCGTCGAGCGGACCGCGGAGACCGGGTCCTTGGCCTTGGCGATCGAGATCGGTGCGTCGACGACCTCGACGCCGTCGGGAACGGAGCCGATCTCCGCGGCGGGGCCGAACAGGATCACCCGGGTGCCGGCCTGGGCGGCGCGCGCCGCGCCGGCGGCCACCTCAGCGGGACCGAGATCCGCCCCGCCGGCGTCAACCGCGACGGTGACCATCGGGACGGTGACTCAGAGGGTCGGTTCGTCGGCCGGAGCGAGGACTTCGCGCCCGCGGTAGCTGCCGCACACGGGGCAGACGCGGTGCGGTCGCCGGGGACTGTGGCACTGAGGGCACTCGTTGTAGGTCGGTGCCGTGATCTTGTGCTGTGAGCGGCGCTGCGTCGTGCGCGCGTGGGATTGCTTCTGTTTGGGGACGGCCATGGGACGGCGGAGGCTAGCAGGAGACCCGCGCGCAACGGGGTCGCCGCGAGGCCGGTCAGGCGGTGAGCCGGCCGGCGGGCAGGCGGGCCTGCAGCAGCTCGGTGATCTCAGACACCGGCAGCGGCTGCCCAAACAGATATCCCTGCATGAGCGAGATCCCGTTGTCGATCAAAAAGGCGAGCTGCTCTGCGCGCTCCACGCCCTCGGCGATGATCTCCGCGTCACAGGCGCGGGCCAGCTCGACCATCACGCTCAGGACGGCATCGGTCGTCCGGCCGTCGGGGACGTCGGCAATCAGCGTCCGGTCGATCTTGATCACGTCGAAGCTGCGCTCGCGCAGGCGCGACAGCGACGAGTAGCCGGCGCCGAAATCGTCGATCGCGAACGTTGTCCCTGACCCGCGCAGTTCGGCCACCACGGCGAGCGTCTCCTCGGCGCCGACCGTCCACGCCGACTCGGTCAGCTCGATCAGGAAGCGACCGGGCTCCAGACCATGCTCGGCCAGGATGGTGACAAACCGCGCGGCGAAGTTCTCCGCCAGCAGCTGACCGTGGGACATGTTCAGGCTGACGCGCGGGTCCAGCCCGGCCGCGCGCCAGCCGGCGGCGTGCCGGCAGACCTCGTCGAGGACCCAATCCATCACGTCGTCGGCGACGGCACTCTGGTCAGCCAGGTCCATGAAGGACCCGGGGCGCAACAGCCCGCGGTCGGGGTGGCGCCAGCGCAGCAGTGCCTCCACCCCGTCGATCCTGCGTTCTGGGTCCACGCTCCAGATCGGGAGGTAGTGCAGCTCGAGCTCGGCGTCGGTCATCGCGTTGCGCAGCTGCGACGAGACGCTGGTGCGCTTGGCGGTGCTGTTCCCGGTCGGCTGATGAAAGGCCAGACGACCTCCGCTCTGACCCTTGGCCCGGTACATGGCCGCATCGGCGTGGCGCAGCAGCGCCTCGGCGTCGGTGGCGTCGGCCGGGAACAGGCTGATGCCGATACTCGCCCCGGTCCGGACCTCCGCGGTGCCGACCACGAACGGCTCGTGCAGCGACCCCAGGACCTTGGTGCCGACCATCTCGGCAGAGCGGACCGCGTCATCGCTGAGGTCGGTGATCAGGATCAGAAATTCATCGCCGCCCTGACGCGCGAGCACGTCACTGTCGCGCAGCACGCCGCGCAGGCGCGCCGCCACGCCGGTGAGCAACTGGTCGCCGGCCGCGTGGCCGAGGCGATCGTTGACGTCCTTGAAATCGTCGAGGTCCACGAACATGAGCGCGACCGAGGTGGCGCTGCGACGCGCGCGTGCCAGGGCGAGCTCGACCTGCTGCTCGACGAGCACTCGGTTGGGCAGTCCGGTCAAAGGGTCGTGGTAGGCCAGGAAGGCCAGCTGCTCCTCCCCGCGGCGGCGCTCGGAGATGTCGCGGATGAACCCGTACACGGCCGCGGTTCCCTCTTCGGCGTCCTTGATCACCGTCAATGACAGTTCGACCGGCAGCCGCTCCCCGGTGGCCCGGACGCCCGTCATCTCGACCCGCCGGCCCATGAGCCGCCAGTCTCCGGTCGCAAAGCCGCGGGCCAGGCCCCGCCGGTGGGCGTCGCGATCCTCCGGGGCGATGATCAGCGTGGCCAGCTCGTGGCCGATGACGTCGGCGGTACGGTAGCCGAAGATCCGTTCGGCGGCGGGATTGAACTCAAGCACCCGTCCCTGTGCGTCAATCGCGATCACTCCGTCCTGCGCGTGCTCGATGACCGCGCGATGGCGCTGCAGAGCCGACCGCAGCTGGCCGAAGCGCGACGCGTTCTCGAACGTCTGGGCGGCATGCGCGGCAATCGCGCTCAGGACCTCCAACAGCCCTTCGTCGGGACGCAGTCCGTCACGCGGCTCATCGACCGAGATGATCCCGTAGTGGCGCCCGCCGGCACCGTCCAAGGTGGCGAACAGGGCGTCCTCCGGGTGCCAGGAGGTCCCCGCGGACTGACTCGACCCGGTGGCCTCGGGGATGTAGACGCGGATGCCCTGATCCCATTCCAGCGTCCCGGCGGGGACGAAGAACGAGCCGCCGATCTCAAATCCGGGGTCGAGCATCGGCGCCCAGGTGTGAGCGGGGGTGACATCCCCGAGCAGCAGGGCGCGGGCGCGATCGTTGCCGTGCACGGTGACGACCTCGTAGGCGTCGCCGTCCTCGCGGTAGAGGTTGATGACCACCGTCTCGAAGCCGAGCGCCTGCGAGACGATCCGTGCCACCTCGGTCATGACCTCCGGCGGCCTGGCGTCGGCGCGCAGCAGCCGCGCAAGGTCGAGCATTGCGCGCAGGTGGGCGGCACTGGCCATCTCACTGGGTCCCGACAGGTCCCGCAGACTCTCCATTCCCGAAACATGATCGGCAATCGGTCAGTTTCCCTTGAGCGGAATGAGCCGAGATGAGCAGCTTTTCGCGCTCGTTGCGCAGATTTGTGAAGGTCAAGCGTCGAAATGCAACTCGGAGAGCTTGGCCCAGCGCGGGTCCGGCGCCGGCTCGTGACCGTGAGCGGGCTCGGCGTCATCAAGGCGAATCCCGCACTCCGGGCACAGCCCGGGGCAGTCGGGCCGACAGAGGATCTGGGCACCGAGCACGAGGGCGAGCGCGTCATGCGCCCATGTGCGCAGCTCGAGAGCGCCGTCCACCAGATAGGGTGATTCGAGCTCGTCGCCCGAGGAGGGCTGAGAGATCTCCCACGCGTCCACGACGTAACCCGGCGCCGCGTCGGTCAGGCAGCGCATGCAAGGTCCCGCCAGGCCCGCCGCAAAGCGCAGCCGCAGGGCGTAGCCGCTCTGCGTGGTGCGCGAGATCTCGAGCGTCACCGGAATCTGAGCCGGCGTCACCGCATAGCTCTCGCCGCCGAGCTCGAACCGATCCAGGCTGACCGCAAGCTCCAGGCGCCGCCCTTCGCCCGGGCTCATCCGCAGGCCGCCGAGATCGAAGCTGTCGGTCAGGATGGCCATGGTCCTCGAGCTTAGGGCCCCCGACGATACATCTGCCGGTCTTGTGCGGCCGAATAGCGGGCCGCCCCGCACAGCGTCGCGTGCGGCGAGGCGCGATCATGGAGGCATGTCCCAATGGTTCCTCGCCTATGGCTTCGCTGACGTCCACGATGACCTCATCATCGGCGCCTATCCGCTCGATGCGCGCGACGTGGGCGCGGTGGCGCGGCTACGGATCACCCGGCTGCTGAACCTAGTGCAGGACTCCGAGTACCCGGCGGGGCAGCGTGCGGAGGTCGAGATCGCGCTGGCCTCAGCCGGGATCGCCGAGCTGCGGCTGCCGCTGATCGACTACGGCAACCTTCCCATCGAGCAGCTGCAGGACGCCGTGGACACGGTCGTCGCCTGGGTGCGAGCGGGCGAGCGGGTCTATCTGCACTGCCGGGCCGGCTGGCAGCGGTCCGCGGCCGTCGCCGCCGGAGCCGTGGCGGTCCTCGACGGGATCGAGATCCAGACCGCCCTGGATCAGATCCAGCGGCGCAAGCCGACGGCCGATCCCCTCCCCCACCAGCGCCGGGACCTGGCGCACTGGTGGGATCAGCGCGGCGGCTCGGCGTCGGTCACTCCGCCGCCCGAAGCCGGCGGGCGGTGACCCGTTCGGGGGCGGGCACGGCGTCGACGTCGAGATCGAAGGTGAGCTCGTTGACGCTGAGGTTGCGGGCACTGGTGGTGACCGGCTCGAGCTCGGGCAGCTCGCGGCCCTCGGTGGCCGCGCCGTGGTCGGCGAAGCGTCGCGCGGCCGGCAGGACCCGCGACTCGTAGGAGCCGACGGCCTCGTTGTAGGCCTTGACGGTGCTGTTGAGACGGGTGCCGAGGGTGGCCACCAGCGTCGAGAGCTTGACGAGCCGGCCGTGCAGCTCGCGGCCGAGGTCCGAGATCGCCTGGGCCGACTCGGCCACGCGCTCCTGCTGCCAGCCGTAGCCGACGGCGCGCAGCAGTCCGAGCAGCGTGGTCGGCGTCGTGATCAGCACACGCCGGGCCATCGCCTCCTCGATCAGGGTCGGATCGACCTCCAGCGCGGCCCCGTAGAGGTGCTCCCCGGGCAGGAACATGACGACGAAGTCCGGGGTCGTGTCCAGTCCGGCCCAGTAGGCCTTGTCGGCGAGCGCCTTGACGTGCTTGCGCAGCAGACGGGCGTGGTCACGCAGATGCGCCTGGCGCTCGGTCTCGTCGCGCGCCTGGTAGGCGTCGAGCACGCCCTGGAGAGGCGCCTTGGCGTCAACCACGACCTGCTTGCCACCGGGCAGGTTGACGATCAGGTCCGGGCGCAGCGTCGTGTCGTCACCGGCCAGCGTGGACTGTTCGGTGAAGTCACAGTGGCGGACCATCCCGGCCAGCTCGACGACGTTGCGCAGCTGCATCTGGCCCCACTGCCCGCGGGCGTTGGGCTTGCGCAGCGCGGTGACCAGCGCGCCCGTCTCGGTCCGCAGCCGGTCCCCGGTCTCGTTGAGGCTCTTGAGCTGAGCCTCCAGACGGCCCCGCGACTCGCGGCGCTCCTGATCCAGGCGCAGCAGCTGGCCGTCCACCTTCCCGAGTTGCTCGCGGAGCGGCGCGACGAGCGACTCGACCGCCTGCTGGCGCTTGTCCAGGTCACCCTTGGCCTGCTCCTGGGCGGTCCGCAGCTGCGCCTTGGACAGCTCAGCGAGCTGGGTCATGCTCGACTGCAGCGCCTCGGCGCTCAGCGCCTTGAATGAATCCGACAGCCGCTGCTGGGCGTCCCCGAGGGTGACCAACCGCTCCTCCGCCCGGCTGCGCTCGTGCTCGAGGTCGGCCTGCGCCCGGACCAGGTTGCGGTCCAGTTCCGCCGCCCGCGTCACCTCGCCGGCAAGCGCGCGCAGCCGCGGGCGCAGCGCCAGCAGCACCACGCCGGCGCCAACGAGAACTCCGAGGATCAGCCAGAGAGCAGTCATGGGACCCAGCAGCGTTGCGCCCCCCGCGGACGGAAAGACACGCACACCGCCTCTTCCCGGGCTCCGGCGTGCGCGCAGCGCTACGCGGCTCCGGCGGGCGCACACATCGGCCGTGCCGGCCCGCGCAGCACGACGCGAGCCTGATTGCGCTGGCTGGCGACCACCATCCAAGCCGTACAGCGGTCGATCACCGCCGAGAAGCCGACGGTGAACCGCCCCTGCGCGTCGGGGCGAGCGTCACGTGAGCGGCTGGCGCCGTCGGTCAGGGTGACGTGCACGCGGCTGCGCGGCGTGAAATGGGTTCCCTGCACGGTGACCGGACCGCGACCGGTCAGGGTTAGGCGGGGAGCGCGGCCGACGCGCTGGGCGGCGGCTGAACCGCCGAGCACGAGAATCACAGCCACCCCGGCGAGGAGCAGCGCGGCGGCTGCAGGGTCCAGACGGCGTCGTTGCCAACCACGATGCATACGCATAAATGATTCCCCACTCGCTCGATTCTCAGCTTAGCGCTGCGGCACCGGGCAACGGGGGCTCGGAGAGATTCTCCGAGCCCCCGGGACCCGACTGCCTACCGCCTCTTGCGATGGGCGTTGCCACCGCCGCCCTGCCCGCCGTCACCACCGTTGTCGTTCTGGCCGGTGGGCACGCCCAGCGTCGAGGTGAAGATGTCCTGGTCGTTGGCCTGCTGGCCGTTGGGCTCCGTCGCGCCGCACAGTGCCGGCGGGTTGCCCGGGGTGGCGGTCCCGGGACAGACGAACAGGTCCCGCGAGCGTGTGTCGGACCACAGCGGGTGGGCCTTGTCGAGCGCGGCCAGCCCCGTGTAGTCACCGTAGAACCGGCCGCCCTTGGGGCCCCGAACTGGGTCGGGGCGGGCATCGAGCTCAAGGTCACCCGGGTCTGGGCGAAGTCGGCCATGTCCCGGCTCCCCGACAGGGAGAGATCCGACGAGCCGGTGGTCTCGTCGTCGCCGTACTGACGGTCGTAGTAGTCCACCGCCAGCGTGCCCGATCGGGTGAAGGCACTCCACGGCCAGAACTGGTCGGTCCCCGCCTGGGCTGCCGACTGCGTCACCAGGGTCTGGCGGCGCGGATCGGTGGACGTGCCGCTGAACGTGGCGCCCGCGTCTCGGGACACGCTCACCAGGATCTTGTTGTTGCAGGCCCCGGCGGTCTTGACCGGGGTCGAAGAAGGACGTCGAGTAGCGGCCCGGGAAGTTCCACGAGGCGCCGTTGTTCTGGGTGGAGCGGTACAGCACGAAGGCGCTTGACTGATCGGGGTTCGGTGACGCGGCGGTGCCGCGGTTGAACAGCTGGCAGCTCAGGTAGGCATTGCCGCGCGTGTCCCAGTCCCCGCCGCCTTGCCAGTACTCCCGCGGCGACCCGAATCCCCGGGTGAAGCCGTTGGGCACCGTCGAGTCGTTCCAGCTCTGGCCACCGTTGAGCGAGTAGTGAGCGCCGCAGGTGCCATCGCCGCGGATGTAGTTGTTGTCAGAGGCCACCAGGTGATTGGTGGCGTTGGGGTCCTGGGCGATGGAGGTCTCATTGTTGGCCTGCGCCGCGCACCTGCAGGTCGGGATCGCTGATGTTCAGGCAGTTCTGGTTGAGCTTGACGTTGCCCCCCAGGCGAGACGCACTGCCCGTTGCCGGCCGGAAAGTAGTTGTTGGCCCCACCCCGAAGCGCCACCGGGGCTGCCGTAGGAGGCCGGTGGCGTGAACGGCGCGCCGTCAGGGCCACCGCCCTGGTCGTTGACCGGGGCGTAGCTCTGCGGGCCTGATGCCGGGCTCGCCGGACCGATCGCTTCCGGCGTGGTCCCTCGGGCAACGACTCGCCCGGCCCCGCGGTTGGGCCTGCTCCGATGCTGTTTCTGCGCGACCGCGCGAGACGTCCTCCCTTCCTACCCTCACACGATGGCGGCGGCCGCAGTGGCGAGGCTAACCCCGGTCCCCGGTTCTAACCCCCATGCACACCGGCTGTGCGCCAGATTACCTCCGAGGCGTCAGCGTGCTCGCCAGAGCCGAGGTCACGAGCCGATGGTCGCGGGGTGAGGCGCGTCATCGGCTTGGTCGCGTTCGCCAAACGCGGAGTGAATCGATTACCGAGCCGAGCGTTCCCAAGCCGCATGACGCGGCCGCGCCCGACGATCGCGAGCCTAGGAGACCTCGGCCGGCTCATCCTTGCCGGCCAGCCGATCGCGTCCCCGCTGGACGGCGGCGATGAACTTGCTCAGGTTGACCTCGAGCGTGTTGAGGATCTCGTCCGCGTAGTCCTCGGCGCCGAGCCGGATCTCACGCTCACGAGCACGGGCATCCTCGATGATGTCCTCGGCACCGCGCTCGGCCTGCTTGGTGATCTCCTCGTCGGAGACCAGCCGCTCCTGGCGCTCGCGCGCCTCCTTGACGATCCGCTCGGCCTCACGCTTGGCCTCGGCGAGCATCTCCTGACGCTCCTTGACGATCCAGCGGGCCTGCTTGATCTCCTCGGGGATCGTGGCCCGCATCTGGTCAAGGATGTCGTAGATCTCCTCCTTGTCCACGCGAACCTGATCGGTCAGCGGGACCGGTTTGGCGTTGTGGACGAGGTCGTCCAGCTTGTCGATCAGTACGAGAACGTCCATTGCGCAGTCCTTGAATTCGTCAGCGTCCGAGTCGTTCCTTCAAGAGGGCGGCAACCTCATCGGGAACGAGATCTGAGATCTCGCCTCCGAAGGTCGCGAGCTCCTTGACACCACTCGACCTCAGGAAACTGTACTTGGGGGAGGCCATCAGGTACACCGACTCGATATCGGGCGCCTGTCGGCGGTTGAGTTGATTCATCTCCAGCTCGTATTCGAAGTCCGAGATCGCCCGCAGTCCCTTGACGATCGCCATCGCGCCCTTTTCCCGCGCGAAGTCGACCAGCAGGCTCGAGAACGTCTCGATCTCGATGTTCGGCAACGCCTGGGTCGCGTTCCGGATGAAGCTGATGCGCACCTCGGCGGTGAACAGGGGCTGGCCCTTGCGCCAGGGCAGGTTGACCACGGCGACGATCACGGTCTCGAACACCGCCGAGGCACGCGAGATCACGTCGAGATGGCCGTAGGTGACCGGGTCAAAGGTGCCGGGGCAGAGAGCGATGCGATTATCGGGGGGCATGATGGATCTGGATCAGGGTGTCGCCGTAGCGCCGCTCGTCGCGGCGCTCCAGCCCGAGCTGCAGCGGATAACGGCGATCGCTCTCGGCCACCACGCGCGCGCTGGGGGCGAGCACCGGGGCCAGCGCCGCCGTGAGCTCGGCCGAGAGCGAGCTCGCGTGGCGATATGGGGGGTCGAGGAAGACGAGATCGTATTGACGTCGCTCGCCCCGTGCTGCCCCGAGGAATCCCAGCACCGGGCGGCGCTGGACCTCGGCGCTCGCCCCGAGGGCGTCGAGGTTGCGGCGAATGGCGCTCGCCGCGGCCGGCGAGGAGTCCACCAGGGTGGCTGCGGCGGCGCCGCGCGACAGCGCCTCGATGGCGAGCGCCCCGGAGCCCGCGAACAGATCGAGCACCCGCGCGCCGGTGACGTCGCCAAGGATCGAGAAGAGCGCCTCGCGGACCCGATCAGACGTGGGCCGGGTCGCCGGTCCGCGGGGGGCGACGAGTCCCCGCCCGCCGTAGCGGCCGGCGATCACGCGCATCTCAACCGCTTGCTGCCGGGCCGCAGATTCGCACCGCTCAGGCCTGGATCGGCGCGTCGGCCTCAGCGCCGTAGGCGTCACCCAGGGCGTCGGCCAGCAGCGCATGCTGGGGCTCCTGGAGATCGGGATCCTCGTCCTCGATGTACAGGGCGCGGGCCCGGGCGCGCTCGAGCAGCTCGGCGTCGCGCGGCAGCTCGGCGACCTTGAACTGGGCCAGCCCGCTCTGGCGGACTCCCACCAGCTCGCCCTCGCCCCGGAGCTCGAGGTCGATCTCGGCCAGGCGGAAGCCGTCACTGTGATCCGCCAGCGCCCGCAGGCGGGCCGAGCCCTTAGGCCCGAACATCAGACATAGCGACGCGTGCGCGCCGCGCCCGATCCGGCCCCGTAGCTGGTGCAGCTGCGAGATGCCGTAGCGCTCAGCGTCCTCGACCAGCATCACGGTCGCGTTGGGGACGTCGATACCGACCTCAATCACGGTCGTGGCAACGAGCACGTCCGCGCCGCCGGTGGCGAACTCGCGCATCGCTGCCTGTTTCTCGGGCCCGGTCAGCTGGCCGTGCATCAGGGCGACTCGGAACTCGCGCAGCTCACCGTCGCGCAGGCGCTCATGTTCGACCGTGGCGGCCCGGGCCTGCAGTATCTCTGACTCGGACACCAGCGGGCAGACCACGAAGGCCTGACGCCCGGCCCGCAGCTCCTCCCGGATGCGCTCGTAGGCGCGCGAGCGCTCACGCTCGGTCGAGCAGACGACGGTCTGGATCGGCTGGCGGCCGCGCGGGAGTTCGCGCAGCTGGGTGACGTCCAGGTCTCCGTAGCCGGCCAGGGCGAGCGTGCGCGGGATCGGTGTGGCGGTCATGTGCAGCACGTGGGGCCGGCGGTCGGCGCCGGCCTTGGCGTCCAGGGCCGCCCGTTGACGGACCCCGAAGCGGTGTTGCTCGTCGACGACCGCGACGGCCAGGGACGCGAAGCGGACGGGACCCTCGATCAGCGCGTGCGTGCCGACCAGCAGCGACAGCTCTCCGCTGCCCAGCTTGCCGAGCAGGTCCGCGCGGCGGCGCGCGGGGGTCGAGCCCGTGAGCAGCCCGATCGGCACCGCCTCACCGGGCATCAGTGCCTGCAGGGTGGCGAAGTGCTGCTCGGCCAATGGCTCGGTGGGGGCCATCAGCGCCCCCTGATAGCCGTGCTCGACGGCGCGCAGCAGCGCGTACAGCGCCACGACGGTCTTTCCGGAGCCGACCTCGCCCATCAGCAGGCGCTGCATCGGGTCCTCGGCGGCCAGGTCGGCGTCGAGCGCATCGAGCGCCGAGAGCTGGTCGGCGGTCGGGGTGAACGGCAGCATCGTACCTAGCCAGCGCGCGGTCAGCTCGCGCGGCTGGTCCAGGACGAGCGCGGTGACCCCGCGGCGGCGCAGGCGGCGGCGGCGCAGCAGCGCGAGTTGGGCGAGCAGCAGCTCCTCAAAGGCCAGGCGGCGCCGTCCGAGCGCCTGCTCGGCCTCACCGCCGGTCAGGTGCAGGGCGGCCAGGGCGCTGCGC
>JALYZB010000486.1 GCA_030945945.1 Actinomycetota bacterium
GGTGAATGACATGGATCAAATTTTATCGCTGCGTGTCACGTTCTGACGAGGGCTGCGCTCACCAGGCCCACCCGCGCGTGATACTGAATCCATGTCCACCGCCGTCCCCGACGCCGCTCCTCGTCGCCGCGGACGCCGACGAGGTGAGCCTGATGACCGTCCGCCGGTGTCCCGCGCCGCCTGGCGGCGCCTGGCCGCGTGCACCGCTGCGGCCGCCCTGCTGCAGCTCGACGGGACGCTGATCACGGTCGCCCTACCCACCGTGGCGCACGGGCTCGGGGTCAAGGGCAGCTCGACCTCGGTGGTGCTCAGCGCCTACTTTGCCGCCTACGCACTCGTGCTGATCCCCGGCGGAGAGCTCGTGGATCGCTTCGGGGTGCGCCCGCTCGCGCTCAGCGGGCTGTTCGTGTTCGCGGTCGGCGCGGCCGCCGGCGCGGTCGTCTCGAGCTTCGGGGCGCTGATCGTCGCGCGGATCGTGCAGGGGGTCGGTGCCGGGCTGGTCAGCCCCGCGGCGCTGGCCGGCGCCGTGAGCGGGTTTCCCCCCGAGCGTCGTGGCAGCGCGCTGGGCATCTGGGGGGCCAGCGCCGGTATGTCCAATCTGCTTGGTCCGCTGCTCGGCGGTCTGCTCACCGTCGCCTTCGGCTGGAGGGCGGACTGGTGGGCGCTGGTCCCGATCGCGATCGTGGTCGCGATCGCCATCGCCCGCGTGGTCCCCGCGGTGCTCGAGTCAGACAACGCCGAGGGTGGGCCGACGGTCAACCGGATCGTGATCAGCGCGACCGTCGTCGCCGGGCTGACCTTCGCGGTGATGATCGGGGCCTTCTACATCGCCGAGCAGTACCTGCAGCGCGTGTCGGGCTTCTCGGCGCTCGGCGCGTCGGGCGCGCTCGTGCTCGTCGCGTTGCTGGTCGGCGCGGCGGCGCCGCTGGCCGGTGTGCTCGTGGACCGCCGGGGCGAAAAATTGCCCGCCGTCCTCGGTTTTGCGGGCGCCGGTCTGGGCCTGGCCATCCTCGGCATTCCCGGGGTCACCCTCGATAGCCTGCCGACCATCCTGCCGCTGATCCCCGTCGGCCTCGGCCTCGGAATGCTCTTCGTCCCCACCTCGCGGGCGGCGCTGAACGCGACCCCGCAGGCCTCCCACGGCCGGACCTCGGCCCTGCTCTCGGTCGGGCGCCTGCTCGGCGCGGCGATTGGTGCCGGCCTGGCCGGGGTCGCCCTATCGGGAACGCTGACCGCCAGCACCGTGCATCACGCGCTGCTGATCGGCGCTGTGCTGTGCGTGGTGGTCGGGATCCCAGCCGCGATGATGCTCAGCGCGCCGCGGTCCGCGGCGCCGTCCTAACCCAGTGGTCAGCCGCCCGTAGCCGCCAGCAGGACCTCGGCCACGGCGTCGGGGGCGTCCCAGAACGGCATGTGGCCGGCACCGGGCAGCACGATGCTGCGGACGTTGGGCGGCAGGCGTCGGGGGCGGGTCACGAGCCGGTCATGCTCGGGCCAGACGAGCGTCACCGGGCTTTCGATGGCGGCGAGATCGGTGAATGTCCCGGCCCGCATCGCCCGGTTGACGGCGACGAATCCGGGCGCGTCGGCGTAGGCCTGCACGAGATGCACGGACTCCCTGGGCGGCACGCGGTCGGGATAGGCGACGGCGCTGCCCAGCAGCAGAGCCCGGCCGCGTGTGCTGGCCGCGACTGGGCCGACCAAGGGGCGGAAGCTCTTCGCAAGCCGGTGGGCCAGGCTGGGCTTGGGGAAGAGCGGTCTTGACCACAGGCCGGCGGGCGCGATCGCCGTTGTCGATGCGACCGCCCCGGCCAGCCCGAGTTCGAGCGCGACCCAGCCCCCGAGCGAGTTGCCGGCCGCGTGCGGGCACTCGAGACCGAGCCTGGCGATCAGCCTCGCGATCGCGTCCGCAAGCGCGGCGGCCGTCGGGGTGGCGTTGCGCAGGGGCGCAGAGGCGCCGAACCCGGGCATGTCGATCGCGATCAGTTCACGCCGGTCACAGAGGCGATCGACGACTGGCCTCCAGACCTCGCGGTCGGCACCGAGGGGGTGCAACAGCAACAGCGCGGGACCCGAGCCCGTCCGCGTGTATTCGATCTCAGCGGTGTCGCGCTCCGGGGTGGGGGATTGCCGGGGAGTGCGCTGTACGTCCCGCGCCGCCGTCACCGGCCGAGCCGGCGCCTGGCGCGCTGGGTCGGTGCGGCCTCGTGACGGGCCAGAGAATCAGCGATCAGCCAGATCGTCGGCGGCCACAGGCCGACGAACAGCGCCCGACGCTCGGCGTTGCCGCGCTCGTCCTGATCGACGGTCTTGGCGCGGATCCACAGTCCGATGCACAGGCCGATCGCTCCGATCGACGATGCCTGCATGATTCCGGCTCGCAGGCCGCACCGGTAAAGGAGATTGCTGAGCATCAGTCGAGTCTATGGGTACCCCACTCTGAGCCCGGGTAGTCTCGGATGGTGCCCAGACGCCCGTCCCCGACTCGCCGGTGGCTGACCGCCGCCACCTGGCCGATCGGGATCGTCCTCACCTCGTGGGGCTACGTGTGGCGCTCGACCCCGCTGCACCGTCAGGAGATCCTCGAGCCCAGCGGCGACGGCCACCTGCCTCCGGCTTACCCGAGCGGCTCGGAGGCGACCGAGGTGCTGACCGTCGACGACGGGTCCGGTCCGCTGTTTCACCGCCGCTACAGGACGCGGATCCGCGAGAGTTCGCTGAGCGCCGACGAGCTGTTTGGAAAGGTCACCGAGAACCTCAACCGCGCCGCCCCGACCAAGTTCGCTCGCTTCCAGCGCGTGCTCGGCGATGATGACACGCTGGCGCTCGGCAACGAGTACGTGGTGCGCATGCCGGGCCCGTGGGACGGCCCCGTCAGGGTGATCGACCGCACGCCGCGCTCGTTTCGGCTCGCCACGCTGGCGGGCCACCTGGAGGCCGGCCAGATCGAGTTCCGGGTGATCGATGGCGATCTTATGACCTTCGAGATCGAGTCCTGGGCGCGCAGCTCCAACCGGTACTCGAACCTGCTCTACCACCACGTGCGGATGGCCAAGGAGGTCCAGCTGCACATGTGGATCTCCTTTCTGGAGGGGGTGGTCAACATCTCCGGCGGGCGGATGACCGGGGGGATTACGATCGACACCCGGCGGGTGGAGGCGGGGTTTCAGCCGTGAAGCTGACCCCCGCGATCCGGCGCCGATTGGCGGGCATGGACGACCGCCCGCTCAACTTCGACCCCGACACCGTCGATCTCTCCGATCCCGGGCCGAGGTGGAACGTCGACGATCGCTTCCAGGCCCTGCCCGGCGAGTCCCCGGGCGCGCCCGAGCCAGAGGGCAGCTATGAGATCGCCTCGCGGCTGATCCGCGGCTACGAGTTCGCCGACCCGTCACTGGTGCGGGCCTACTACGACCCCGAGGCGCCGCTTCAGGGCCGCACCATGCTGCTCGAGCTGCGCGCGCTCAACCTGATCGGCGTGTTCGTGGGGGTCCGGGTCAATGCCGTATACGAGGAGGACCGCCGCCACGACGGCCGCGACGTCCACGTCTTCGGCTGGAACTACCGCACGCTGGAGGGGCACGTGGAACGCGGCCAGATGGACTGGGAGGTGTGGAAGTGGCCCGACACCGGGGAGGTCGCCTTCCACGTGCACGCCGTCTCGCGGCCGGCCTCGATCGCCAACCCGATCATCCGGATCGGCTTCTTCGTGCTTCGCGGCCACGAGCGGGGCCTGTTTCTCTCCAGCACCGACCGGCGGATGCGCGAGCTGACCGCGGCCGGCCTCAAGGGCGGGGACCGCGGTGAGCGGATCCGCGACGCCAGCGATGCACTGACGGCGCGTTCGATGACGGACACCGGAGCCCATGAGGACCTCGGCCGCCAGGCCAACCGACCCCGTCCGTGAAACCATTTGCGCGCCGGCAGCGTATGTAGGGCATGAGCGTTCTCTCCACGCTGCGCATGTACCTGCGCCGCACCCCCAAGCTGGCTGAGCCCACCGACCTCTACGCCCACGAGGTCAAGCTCCTGGACGGCGGCCAGCTGGACCTCGCGAGTCTGCGCGGCAAGCCCACGCTGTTCGTCAACACGGCCTCCAAGTGCGGCTACACGCCCCAGTACGAGGGTCTCCAGAAGCTGTATGACACCTACGGCTCGCGCGGCCTGCAGATCGTCGGTTCCCCCTCGGCGGATTTCGCTGACCAGGAGTTCAACGACGCCGAGGAGATCGGCGCCTTCTGCCAGAAGAACTACGGTGTCAGCTTCCCGCTCACCGAGCCCACCTCGGTTCGGGCCGACCCGGATTCGCTGTGGACCGATCTCGCCCGCCAGCCGAACTCGGGACCTCCCGGGTGGAACTTCACCAAGTACCTGGTCGGAGCCGACGGCAAGCTCGTCGCGCGCTTCGGGACCAAGGTCGTGCCCGAGGACCCGAAGATCGTTTCGGCGATCGAGACGGCGCTGCCGGCCTGAGGCTTTTGCCCCGAGCGGGCGCCACCGGCGCCGCGCTCAGAGCCCGGGGTCATCGGTCGTCATGATCTGACCGGTGACCGTCGCCACCGTCTTCGCCGCGCCCACCGTCGTGACCGGGTACGCCGCGATCGGCATCGTGGTGCTGATGGTCGGGCTGTGGCTGGTCAGTATCCGCGTGCACGACGTGTCGATCGTCGATCCGGCCTGGGGACCGGCATTCGTGCTCGTGGCGGTGATCGCCGCGACGACGGGCAACGGCGACAGCGGCCGGCGCTGGCTGCTATTCGTGCTGGTGGCCTTGTGGGGCGGCCGGCTCGGGTTGTATCTCGTGTCGCGCAAGCTCGGCGATCACGAGGAGGACAAGCGCTACCGCGTCATGCGCGAGCGCAAGGGCGACGCCTTCATCCCCTGGAGCCTGGTGATGATCTTCGGTCTGCAGGGGTTGCTGGTCCTGACCGTCTCGCTTCCGGTGCAGGTCGCGGCTGGCCGGCCGGCGGGCCTGGGGGTCAGCGCGATCCCCGGGGTCGTTCTGTTCGTCATCGGACTGGCCTTCGAGGCGATCGGCGATGAGCAGCTACGGCGCTTCAAGGGCCGCCCGGACTCCAAGGGGGAGGTCATGGACGAAGGGCTGTGGCACTACACCCGCCATCCCAACTACTTCGGTGACTTCTGCGTCTGGTGGGGGCTGTGGCTCGTCGTGCTGCCCGCCGGCGGGACCTGGTGGACGCTGATCGGCCCGGTCCTGATGAGCACGCTGCTGATTCGCGTATCGGGTAAGGCGCTGCTCGAGCGAGACATGGCCAAGCGCCGGCCCAAGTACGTGGACTACGTCAAGCGCACGTCGGGGTTCTTCCCGCTGCCGCCCAGGCGTCACGCCGACTGACCGTCACGGCGGCGCTCCCGCGGGCGCGCACTCCGGCTGGCAGTCAGAACGGCCCGTAGTTCGAACGAAATGACTGCCAACCGCTTGGCGACCACGGGTCAGGCCGAGGCGCGCGGGGCGAGCAGGTAGTGGCTGACCAGCCACCGGTTGCCACGGCGGTAGCGCCAGATCACGTCGGTGGAGATGAGAAACAGCCGCCAGGTCGCCAGCAGCCGGCGCGCCTGGGGCTCGGTGCGGCCGGAGGCGCGCAATACCGACAGAGCCTCGTCGGCTCGCGCATCGAGCTGGGCCAGCCACGCCCGTAACGTCCGCGCGTAATGGGTGCCGGGCACGATCCACTCGTCCTGCAGCACGAGGTCGGACTGGAAGTGGGGCAGCAGCTCGTGGCTGGGCATCAAGCCGGCGGTGAAGAAGCGCGCCGCCGCCCACGTTCCCTGAAACAGATACGGCAGCGTCCGGTGGCTGAAGACGTGGATGAACGCCCGCCCGCCCGAGGGCTCAAGCCAGGTCGCGACCCGCGCCAGCAGCTCGCGCCAGTTGCGCATGTGCTCGAACATCTCGATCGACATCACGCGATCGAAGCTGCCCTCGGGAACGAAGTCGTTGACGTCGGCGGTGATGATCTCGAGATTGCGCAAGCCGCGACGGTCAGCCGCAGCCTCGATCCACTCGCGCTGGCCGTGGGAGTTGGAGACCCCGGTGATCTGGGCCAGCGGGTATTGCTCGGCCAGCCACAGCGACAGCGAGCCCCAGCCACAGCCGAGGTCGAGGATCCGCATCCCGTCCGCGACCTGCGCCCGCTCACAACTCAAGGCGAGCATCGCCTCCTCGGCCTGCGCGAGCGTCTGCACACCCTCGGACCACAGGCAGCCCGAGTACTTGCGCCGCGGTCCGAGGATCAGCCCGAGAAACGCGGCCGGCAGCTCGTAATGCTGCTCATTGGCCTTCTCGGGCAGCTCGGCGATCGGTCCCGTCGACATGCGCTCGATCAGCGCCCGCAGCCGTGCCTGCTGGCCGCTGACCCCGCCGGCGGACGCGCGCCGCTCGCGATCCCAGGCCCCGAACAGCGACCCCGCCCGCAGGAGCCAGTCCGGGATCAGGCCGCGCTGCAGAACCGCGTCGAGCAGCTCATAGCGTCGCGGCTCGCGGCGGGCGGGGGAAGTGGTGGCGCGGGAGAGCATGAGGATATTCTCGGGCCTGTGAGCGCGAGCTTCGTTCATACCTGCATTCGCGTTCGCGACGTCGACAGATCAGTCGTCTTCTACGCGCTGCTTGGCTTCGAGCACCGCGGGCGGCTGAACTTTCAGTCCGCCTACAACGTCTACCTGGGCCTGCCCGGCGGCCGCGATGTGCTCGAGTTGACCGTCAACGTCGGCCGCGAGGAGCCCTATGACCTTGGGGACGGCTACAACCACGTGGCCCTGACCGTGCCCGACCTCGACGGGTTGCTGAGCCGTCTGGCCGCGGAGGGGATCAAGCCCGAGAAGCCGCCCTTCCATCCGGGCGATCGCGGCGAGTACCGGGTCTGCTTCGTTGCCGACCCCGACGGCTACCGGATCGAGCTCATCGACGGGGAGTTCCCCACCCCGCAGGACCCACCGCACCCGTCCGTTCAGGACTGAGCACCGGCGGTCCCGACCGATTACGAGTCGGACACGAAATACTGATGCGCGTTTGATCTCTGGGGTCTAGAATCAGACCGCACATGCCCAATCCGTGGCTGGCCATCGATGTGGCCACCGCTCCAGCGCAGCGAGCGCGGGAGCTGAGGGACGCCTGGGAGAGCTTTGTCGGCGGACCCGAGGGGTTCAGCGCCGACGCTCGAGGCTGGTCCGTGCGCGAGCCGATCGCCGCGTCGTGGCGGCGCAGCGCGGCCGCCGGGGTCGATCCGTCCGGAGAGCGCGTCGCGCCGGTCGTCGCCGATTCTGATGAGGCCAGCGCCCGCTGGGAGATCCATCCACTGGCCACGATGGCCCCGCTGATCCGCTCGTGTCTGGCCGCCACCGCTGACGAGTCGCGCCACCTGATCGTCGTCTCGGACGCCAACGGCGTGCTGCTGTGGATGGAGGGCAACGCATCGGTGCGGATGCGGGCCGCGGAGTCGATGAACTTCGCCGAGGGCGCGCTCTGGAGCGAGGGCGGCGCAGGCACCAACGCGATCGGGACCGCGCTGGCCGCCCGCCACGCCGTCCAGGTGTTCGCCGCTGAGCACTTCAACGAGGCCGTGCAGGCGTGGACCTGCGCCGCGGCGCCGGTCACCGACCCCGACACCGGCCAGCTGATCGGCGTCATCGATCTCACCGGCGCGATGTCGACCGTGCACCCGCACAGCATGGCGGTGGCGGCCGCGACGGCGCATGCCGTCGAGGCCGAGCTGCGCTGCGCGATGCTCGATCGCGACGGGCGGCTGTTGGCCCGCTACGGCGACCGGTTGAGCTCGGGGGCGGGGCCACGCGCGCTCGTCTCCCCCAGCGGCCGGGTGATCGCCAGCCAGCCGCTCGGTTGGTTGCCCACCGGCCGGCTCACGCTCCCGCCCGGCGGCGGCCGGGTCCCGCTGCACGACGGTCGCGCGCTCGTCGCCGAAGCGCTCGGCCACGGGGACGCCTACGTCGTGCGCGGTGCGGAGGAGCCCGCGCGCGGCGCGCCGCCGCGCGCCCCGCTGCGACTCAACCTGCTCAGCCGCGAACGCCCGAGCGCCGATCTCGCCGGGCGCACGATCAATCTGCGCCAGCGCCACGCCGAGATCCTCACCCTGCTCTGTTCCCACCCCGGGGGCCTGACCAGCGACGAGCTCAGCCTCGGGGTCTACGGGGAGGGCGGCCGCGGCGGCGCGATCCGGGTCGAGATCTCCCGGCTGCGCAAGCTGTTGGGCGACTGCATCGACACCGAGCCCTACCGGCTGAAGGGCGGTGTTCAATCCGATGTCGCCCAGGTGTGCGTCCTGCTGCACCGCGGTGAGGTCCGTGAGGCCGCGGCTCGCTACGCGGGCCCGATCCTGCCCGTCTCCCACGCGCCCGGGGTCCGGCGTGAACGCGAGGCGCTGGAGGCCTGGATGCGCCAGTCGGTGATGAGCGGCTCGGACCGCGACACGATTTGGTCCTGGGTGCAGACCCCGAGCGGCTCCGCTGACCTCGCCGCCTGGCAGCGTCTGCTCGCCGGGCTGCCTTTCCAGGATCCGCGACGCAGTCTCGCCGCAACGCGGATCAGTGCTCTGCGGGCCGAGCACGAGCTGGTTGCCGATCGAAAATCCGGTGTAACGCCGGTGTAACTCCCCCTCCGGCGCGGCTGCACTACTGTCGCTGGTGAGTCGGTCTGGCAGGTGTCGCGGACCGTTTGAGCAGGAGAGGAAGGCACGTGAATAGCGACCCGGTTCGTGCGTTGACCCACGCGCCCGCGGCTGCGTCCAGCCGCAGCCTGAGCACGGCGCGATCGGTGCTCCGTGTGCTCTCCCTGCTCGTGGAACGGCCCTCGGGCATTCGCGCCGACGAGGTGGCCGAGGCGCTCGGCAAGAGCGTTTCGACCGCCTATTACCTTCTGGCCAGCCTGTGCGAGGAGGGCTTCGCGGTGCACGAGGCCAAGGGCGTCTACCGCCCCGCGCTCGGCCTGGACTCGCTGACCGCCGCCGCCGGGGAGACGACGGCGCTGCACGAGGGGCTGGAGCTGACGGTGGATGACCTGCATCGCCGCACTCGCAAGCGCTCCTACCTGGGAATCGTCCGCCCGGGCCGGATCGAGATCGTCGCCTTCCGCGGGCGCCAAGGAGTGCCGAAAATGCCCGGCCTGGGTTCGGAGATCCGCGACAACGCGCACGCGCTGGCGATGGGCAAGGTCGTGCTCTCGATGTTGGGCCCGCGCGGACTGGCGCATTACATCTCGCGCGGACTGAACGCCTACACGCCGAGCACGATCACCGCCGGCCACGAGTTGCAGGTCGAGCTCGAGACCGTGCGCGAGCGCGGCTACGCCGTCGAGCGGGAGGAGTTCAACGAGAACTTCTGCTGCGTGGCCGCGCCGATCCTCAACCCGGAGGGCCAGTTCGTCGCCGCGCTGGGCCTGTCGACCACGCGTCACGACTTCGACGCAAGCCGCGAGCGCCTCGCCGACGCGGTGCTCGAGATCGCCACGGCGGCCGGGAAGACGGTGCCGGTCAAGCCCCGCCGACGGCGGATCCTACGTAGCCTCCCGGGGGTCGGCGGATGACCGTTACGGGGACGCACGGTTTGCAACTTGCTGCGAAAAACACCGGCTTCTTGAGCCGGACCACAACCGAATTTACGCTTACGTCAAGAGGGCCACGGTGCATTCGAGCGGCGTGGCAACGGGAGATCAACGAAAGGTGTACTGGTGAGTAGAGCGAGCATCACCAAGGCTCACGACAAGATCCAGGAACTGTCCTGGGAGCCGACATACGTCAGCCCGGTCGAGAAGTACTCCACCGACTACACGTTCGAGAAGGCGCCGAAGAAGGACCCGCTTAAGCAGGTTCTGCGGTCCTACTTCCCGATGGAGGAGGAGAAGGACAACCGCGTGTTCGGGGCGATGGACGGTGCCATCCGCGGCAACATGTTCCGCCAGGTCCAGGAGCGCTGGATGGAGTGGCAGAAGCTGTTTCTCTCCATCATCCCATTCCCGGAGATCTCCGCCGCCCGGGCGATGCCGCTGACGATCGGCACGGTGCCTAACCCCGAGGTCCACAACGGGCTGGCCATCCAGATGATCGACGAGGTCCGTCACTCGACGATCCAGATGAACCTCAAGCGGCTGTACATGAACCACTACATCGATCCCGCCGGGTTCGACATCACCG
>JALYZB010000495.1 GCA_030945945.1 Actinomycetota bacterium
GCGCTGCACCGCCTGGACCCCGATCTCGCCTCCGGCCGCCCGCCTCCCGCCACGCCGCCGGGACCCGAGTCAGCACGCCCGGCGCCGCCGGAGCCGGTCACCGTCGACACCCGCCGCTATCGCTGGATGATCGGCATCTTCGGGATCGCACTCGTGCTGATCGCCTCCGTGTACCAGTTCGCGACCAACGGAGTGGCCAGCACCGGGGTCGCGCCCGGACACCGGCTGCACTGGTTCGCGGCGCCGCTGGCCACCAGCACATTGGTCGGAGATCCCAACGTGTCGCCGCCCTGCACGCTTGCGCGCCACGATCCGCGCGCGCTCAACATCTGCCTGATCGCCGCCGAGCGCCCGCTTGTCCTGTCCCTGTTCGTGATCGGATCGGCCGATTGCGAGCACCAGGTCGACGCGCTGCAAACCCTCTCGCGACGCTATCCCGCGGTCCAGTTCGCCGCCGTGGCGATCAACGCCAGTCGCGGCGACACGGCGGCGCTGGTCCGCTCACATCACTGGACGATCCCCGTCGCCTATGACCGGGACGGTGCCGTCGGCGGCCTCTACGGGGTGGCGGTCTGCCCGATGGCCGAGCTCGCCGACCGCGGGGGCATCGTCCGTGACCGGCTGGTCGGCGATCAGTGGCAGACGCTGGACGAGATCGCCCCGCGGGTCGCCGCTCTGGCCCGCGCCGCGGGGCGATGAGCGATCCCGACGCGGCGCTGCGTCCCGCCGAAGGGTTCGTCGACGCCGAGGTCGCAGCCGAGTTCCCGGGGCTGCGCCTGCAGTGGGCGACGGTCGCCGCGCGACGGCGGCCCAGCCCCCCGTCGGTGGTGCGCAGCCTGGGCCAGGTTTCCAACCGCTACTGGGGCGGGAGCGTCGTGGCGATGCGGACCAAGCCGGTTCCCCAGGCCTACCGGGCGTTCTTTCGCCAGATCGGCCTCGATCCCGACGTGCAGCGGATCCCGAGCGAGCGGGCGGCGCTCGCCCGCCTTGTCCAGGGCGGATTTCGCTCGGTCGACCTGGTCGCGGATGCCTGCCTGATCTCCCTGATCGAGACCGGCGTCCCGGTCACGGCGCTGGACGCCGACCGGGTTGACGCCGCGGGGCTGGGCATCCGTCCGACGGGCCCGGGGGAAAGCGAGCGCGCCGGCACCGACCGCGGCCAGCTGGAATCGGGGACGTTCGTCGTTGCCGATCGGGCGACGATCCACGCACCGCTGTTCGGGGATCCTCGGGCCGGTCACAGCCCGGGGTGGGCCACCGAACGTGTCGCGCTGTACACGATCGGCGTCGACGGGGTTCCGGCGATCCATCTCGAGGAGGCGCTGTGGATCGCGCTTGAGCTGCTGGCATAGGTGCGACGCGGCGCGCCGCTTCGAACCGTCGTGGGCGGCCACCCGAGTCGCTAAGGTCATCACATGGGGAGCGCACTTGCGAACACCCCGGTCGCAGATTCGGCTCCGGTCGACGCAACCAGTCTCCTTGCTCCGCGCACCGCGCCCGACGAGCGCGCCGGCCGCCGAGCACTGCGGACACAGATCGCCCGGCTCGAACGCGAGCTATCCGATGCCTTCGTGACCGCGTTTCCGATGGGCGGCCTCGCGCCGCCGATCAACGTCAATGCCACGCCGCATCTGCTGGGCCTCGGCGAGCTCGAGCGAGTCCGCGACGCCCTGGCCGAACGTCTCCATGCGGCGCGGGTTCGGATCGCGCGACGCGCCGACGAGCAGGAGGCCAACCGCCTCACGCTCGAGCGCATGCTCCTGGATCCCGGCTCCTATCGCTTCGTACGGATCCCCCGGTCAGAACTGGGAGAGCTGGGCTGTGGCGCCTGGGAAGTCCGGCCTCGTTTGGGCCTGATCGGGATGCTTGCGGGCTGGTGGCACGTCAAGTTGTCCTCCGGCTGTCCGTTAGCCGGGGGCCGCGGAGCGTGCACCGTGGCCCGTTGCACCCGGCACCGCCACCGTTGTCACGCCGGAGTCGATGCGCGCCCTGCTGAGAAACGGCGCCGGGGCGGTGCTCGTCGTACTCATCATGTTCGTAGGCAGCCTTGTGCTGTGGGTCGGCACTCCACTGGCGTGGCTCTGGATCGGTTCCCAGATCCAGGGTTCGACCGAGTCGCTGGGCACCGCATTGGGCGCGATGTTCGTCGGCGTCATCCTCACCATCACGGCGATCGCCTCGGTGCTGGCCAAGCTCAGTGATGTCTACCGGGACAACTGCCTGGCGCGGGGGATGAACGACCCGGGGCATGTCGTGCTCGAGGCCGTGCTCGTCGTCAGCGCCGGCCTGACCTTGGTTGCGTTCGTGATCTGGTTCTTCTTCTTCGCGGGGGCCAGTCCGGTCCCGCTGGGCATACACCTCTGATCGCAGGCGGGCTGGCCGACCCTGCTTCCGGGCGATCGCCAGCCGCGGCGTTCCGGTTGACAGTCAAAACGCACGTACTTCGGACGAATTGACTGCCAACCTGCCGCAACACCCGCGTACCTCGCCCTTCCCGGCGAAACGTTCCGCCGCGAACCCGCTAGGCCACGAGCGCCATATCCCGGCGAATCGCCCCTTCGACCAGGCCGGCGGGCGGTATCTCGACGGCCACGTGCAGGGCGGCGGCGAGAATCTGGCGTTGACGGTCGGTCAGCGTGCCGATCTGCTTGGTCTCGATGATGTGGTTGCGCGACAGGAACTTGCGGCACCTCGTGGTTCCCCAGCGGCGTTGGCTCATGAGCAGGTCGCCGACTGACCAGCTCGCCGCCTCGCGGGGGGATGTGATGAGGACTTCGGCGGCAGAGACGTCTCCGAGGGCGATGCGCCGCTTCAGCGAGGCTCGGGCGAGACGAATCTCGTTGGCGCGCTCAAGTGCCCGGAGTCGTTGGGGCTCGGCGGTCCTCGTAGCGATCTGCGGCGTCATGTAACTGGCTCACTCCCCGGTTTTACTCGTTCGGATCCGCGCGCACGCGGACGTTGACCATTGCGACCGGGCGACGGTGCGGCGAGCGCCGACCATCACGGTCTGTCCTGTGAATCTGGAGGCCATCGCGGCCCCGTCTGTCAGGTCGTCCCACAGGCGGAGACTGCTCCGACCGATAGATCCTTCTCTCTTCCGCTCAGACGACCAGCCCCAAGCGACGTGTAGGAACCTAGTTCATCACGGGGGTCACAGCAACGTCACAAGTGCGGTAGGTGTGCACAGAGCGCAGTTTTTTGTGCGTGGGAGCCGCTTGTGCGGAAATGCACGAGATCTCGGCGGTGTCAGCCGCCGGGGAGGGGCCCGTGCTCGGCTTCGAAGCGGCGCTTGACGGTCGCGAAGATCGCCAGCGCCTCGTCCAGCGTGCTGCGGTCGTGGGTCGCCATCACGCTCGTGCGGAGCAGCGCGCCGGCGGGGGGAACGGCCGGATGCAGGGCCGTGTTGACGAACACGCCCCCCTCGTACAGCGCCTTCCACAGCAGGCCGGCCTTCCAGTCGTCGCCGACGACGACGGGGACGACGGGGGTGACGATCTCGGTCCCGTCGGTCAGCCGGGTCGCCTCGACGACCTGGAAGCCGAGATCGCGTAACCCGGCGTGCAGGTAGCGGGCGTTCTCGAGCACCCGTGCGAACAGCCCCTGACCCTCCTCTGAGCGGCAGATCCGCACCGCTGCGAGCGCCGCGCCGACAGCGGCCGGAACGCCCGAGGCCGTGAACATGAAGGGGCGCGACTGAATCCGCAGGAACTCGATTACATCGGCCGGCCCGGCAATCACCCCGCCGCAGGAGGCCAGCGACTTGGAGAAGGTCGCCATGCGCAGGTCGACGCGGTCCTCGACGCCGAACAGCTCGGCCGTGCCGGCGCCGCGGGCGCCGAGCACACCTAGCGCATGGGCCTCATCGACCATCAGTCGCGCGCCGTGGCGATTGCAGAGCTCGATGATCTCGGGCAGCGGTGCGACATCGCCCTCCATCGAGAAGACGCCGTCGACGACGACCAGCACGCCGCCGCCGTCACCCGTGGCGCGCTGCAGCTGATGCTCCAGGCGGTCCAGACGGTTGTGTCGGAACGGGCGCAGCTTGGCCCGCGAGAGGATGCAGCCGTCAAGGATCGAGGCGTGATCGCCGGAGTCCGCGATGACCGTGTCCCCGGGGCCGAGGATCGTCCCCAGTGCGCCCAGGTTGGCCTGGTGACCGGTGGTGAACACGATCGCCGCCTCGGTGCCCATCCACTCGGCGAGCTCGGCCTCGAGCTCGAGGTGCAGGTCGGTAGTCCCGTTCAGGAAGCGCGAACCGGTGAGACCGGTGCCGTACTTGTCGACGGCGTCGATCGCCGCCTGCCGGACCCGCTGGTCCCCGGTCAGGCCGAGGTAGTTATTTGACCCCAGCATGATCCGCCTGCCACCCTCCATCTCGACCACCGGCAGGGTCGGTCCCTCGAGCACGCGGAAATAAGGCAGGATGTCGGCCTCGCGAGCCGCGTTGAGCAGATCGAGCCGCTCGAAGTCACGGGCCTTGGCGAAGACGTCGATGGAGGTGGGCATCAACACGGAATCCTAGTGGCTCACACCCTACGAGCAGCAACGCTCACGGTCGTCGCGAACGGGCCCTTGGCACCCGACCGCCGCCGCTGTCACCATGTGCCCAGCGATGCCCACCGAGCCACCGCACCCCGCCGCCGCGCCCGAGGACGCAACGCAGTTCCCGGGCGTCATCAGCCCGGTGGACGCCGAGGAGGTTGTCGACGGCCTGCCCGTGCTCGCCCAGACGCGAACGGTCGAGCGCGCCTCTCCGGCGCTGCCGGCGGTCCAGGTGGCCGCCGCCGCCGCTACCGGGTTCGTCGCCGGGGCAGCGACCGTCGCGCTCGTGCGGCGT
>JALYZB010000503.1 GCA_030945945.1 Actinomycetota bacterium
CCCCCGGGCCGCGGTCCCATCGCCGGTCAGACCGTCGCGGCTGAGCCCCGCGCGCGGTCCGGATCGCGACGGAGACCGCACGGGTCAGAGGACCGGCGTGCCGATACCGAACAGGTTGCCCTCGCTGTCATGAAACCAGGCGGCGCGCTCGCCCCTTCCTCCCTTGCTCGGGTAGTTGCCGGGCACCTCGGTGATGCCGTCGACGGTGCGCAGGCCGGGGAGGTCGTAGCTCTCGAACACGACGCCGCGTGCCCGCAGCGCGGCGACCGTCGCCACGATGTCGGTGACGGTGAAGCCCATCTGGGTGTGGCCGCCGGGACGGTGCTCGGTGGCGAACAGCGCGAAGGCGAAGCCTCCGAGGTGGTATGTGAGGCCGCCAGGCCGCTCCTCGTCGGGTTCCAGGCCGAGCTTGTCGGCATACCAGCGGCGGGCGCGTTCCAGGTCCTGGGCGGGCAGCCGTGACGCGGCGGTGGCGCCGTGCAGTGGTGAGGTATCTGTCATAGAAGGTTGGACCGGGCTCGTGTCCGGGATTCATCGCCGGCCCCGGCCAGCAAGCCCGCAGACGCCGTGGGCGTCGGCCGCGAGCGCGATGATCGCGGTGCCGGGCGGCAGCGCAGGGACCGCATAGGCCAGCGCGAGCCCGCCCCACATGGCGGCAAGACCGCCGGCGAGGGCCAGGCCCGCGAACGGGTGGGCGGTGAGCGCGCGGGCGCCATCGGCCGGCGCCGCGATCAGCCCGAGCAGCAGCAGCGCTCCCACCGCCTGCGTGCTCTCGGCGGTCACCGCGGCCAGCGCGGCGAGAAAGCCGGCCCCCGGCCGAGTCGGACCGGGACGCCGCGTAGTAGCCGATCCTGCGCCGGGCCTGGCGCGAACTCTGACCGAGCACGCTGACGCTGCCCTGCGCGGCGGCGGCTCACGCGTCCTGGATCTGCTGGTCGAGCACCGGCCGGCTGAGCGGGTCGTGCTCGAAGCGGGCCAGGCCCGCTTCGAGCGCCTGGAATACGATCGTGACCACCACCATCACCTGGTCTGTGACCAGTGCGGTCAGTCGGTCGCGTTTGACGACCCGGGTCTGCAGCGGGCGATCGGCCGGGTGTCCGAGCGCCTCGGAGTGCGGGTCGAGAGCCATGACGTGACGCTGTACGGCGCCTGCGCGCGGTGCAACTGAGCGCGCACCGCACGCGTCCCTCGCCTACCAGGCGTCGATGTTGGGACGCCGCTTGCCCGGCTGCTGCCACCAGCCCGACGCACCGGGCTCGAACAAGGTGGCGATCCAGCGCGAGCTGTCGGCGGGATCGATCACGTCGTCGATCTCGAAGTAGGCCGCCATATTGACCCCGCGCCCGCGCTCGGAGGCGGCGGCGACGAAGCGGTCAAAGGTCAGCTCGCGCTGCTGCGGATCGGCGATCGCATCCAGCTCGCGCCGCATCCCGAGCTGAACCGCGCCCTCCAGGCCATGCCGCCGAACTCCGAGGTCGGGCACCTGACCGTGAACAGCGGCGCTTTGAAGCCGCCGGCAGCCATCGCCTGGGCGCCGAGTCCATAGCCTTGCGCAGCACGATCGTCCCCGTCGGCACCTGCAGGTTGGCCCGGTCAGGCACATGCGCGAGAAGTGGCGGCCGGTGGCGGTCCGCTCCGCCTCGGGCCCGACCATGAAGCCGGGCGTGCCACAGAGGACAACAGCGGCAGCCCGAAGGCGTCACAAAGCTGCATGAAACGGGCTGCCATGTCGGCTCCGTCGGCATCGATCGCGCCCCCGAGGTGGCGCGGATCGTTGGCGATCACGCCGTAGGGGAGGCCATCGTGACGAGCCAGCGCGGTGAGCATCCCGGGTGCGAAGCCCCGGCGCAGCTCGAGCGTCTCGCCGCACAGCGCGCCGATCACCAAGCGGATGTCATAGACGCGTTTGCGATTGTCCGGGATCGCGGTGCGCAGGCGCTGGGGGTCGGGCCGGGCAGCATTCCGGCCGGCGTCCGCGGCGGCCGGGGTGCGCGCGAAGAAGCTCAGGTAGCGCCGGGCCGCGGCAACTGCGGCCGCGTCGTCGGCGACCCGCAGGTCGACGACCCCGTTGGCGTCCTGCACGTCGATCGGGCCGACGTCCTGCGGACGATGCACGCCGAGGCCACCCCCTTCGATCATCGCCGGGCCGCCCATCCCGATGCTCGCGTCCTCGGTGGCGATGACCACATCACAGCAACCCAGCAACGCGGCGTTGCCCGCAAAGCAGAAGCCCGAGGCGATGCCGACCAGGGGCACGAGCCCGCTGAGCTGGGCGAAGAGGGCAAAGGCGCGGCAATCCAGGCCGGCGACGACCGGCATATCCGCGTCCCCGGGCCGGCCGCCACCGCCCTCGGCGAACCGCACGACGGGCAGGCGCCGGCGCTCGGCGAGCTCGAACAGCCGGTCCTTCTTGGCGTGGTTGCGCCAGCCCTGGGTGCCCGCCAGCACGGTGTAGTCATAGGAGAGCGCGGCGATCGGGTCGCCGGCCACGGCCCCGACGCCGCCGACCAGCCCGTCTGCGGGCGTGCGCTCGATCAGCTCCTGGCGGTCGCGGCGGGTCTCCTGAGCGGCGAAGACCAACGGCCCGCATTCGACGAACGAATCGTCGTCGAGCAGATCGGCGAGATTCTCGCGCGCGGTGCGCCGCCCCTGGTCCCGGCGCTTGGCCACGACGTCGGGCCGGGCGGCGTCGAGGCCGATGGCGTGGCCGGCCCGGACAGTCTGCAGGTCAGCCCGAACAGAGGGCGCCGGCTGGTCGGGCGGGGGGAGGTGGCGGAACCGGTGATCGCGACCGGCGCGTGGGCGGCGACGCGAGTGTTCTCGGCGACGGACACGGCGACGATCGTGCCGGCGAACGGCGCGCGCAGCTCAGCCATGGCTCAGGCGGGCTGGGGAGCGGGCAGCGCGGCGAGCAGCGCCTGCGGCGAGGCGTTGTCTGAGGCGTCGCGGGCCCGCTGCTTGAACAGCACCTCGCCGCCGGGGGCAACGAGGAGGGCGGCGCCGAGCTGAGCCGGATGGCCGACCGTGCGGCCCTGGCGGACACGGCGACCGAGCACCGTCCTGACCGCGCGCAGGATCACCCGGGGACCGAACAGGCCACCGATCCCGGCCACCGTCGCGCCGAGGGCTCGGTAGCTCTCCCGGCGCCGGTCGGCGAGGACCGGCAGCTCGAGGGAGAACTGATGGCGGAAGCTCTCGGCGTCTGGCGGCGTGGCCATGCCGATCAGCACGACATCGGCGCCGGCGGCGATGAACTGCTCCCGGGCGTCCTGCAACTGCAGGGCGTGTGTGCGGCAATACAGTCAGCCGTAGTGGCGCAGCCACACGATCGCGATGGGGCGCTCGCGCCACAGGTCGCCGAGCGTCACCGGGTTCCCGTGGGAATCCGGCAGCTGGATCTCGGCGATGCGCTGGGCGGCGTTCACGACGCGGGAGTCTACGGATGCTTGATACTTACGGTCGATGGCCGAGCTGCTGTGGGAACCCTCCAACGAGCGCGTCAAGCGCGCGACTCTGACCCGTTACACGGACTGGCTGGAGCACGAGCGGGGCCTGCGCTTCGCGGACTACCAGGAACTCTGGACGTGGTCAGTCGACGAGCTGGATGCGTTCTGGAGCTCGATCGCGCAGTACTTCAAGCTGCAGTTCACGACCGGAGGCGAGCGGGTCCTCGGCTCGTGGGAGATGCCGGGCGCGCAGTGGTTCCCGGGCTCTGAGATCTCCTACGCCGAGCACATGTTCCGCGGCAAGGACGACGACGCACTGGCCGTCCAGCACGCCTCGGAGCTGCGCGAGCTCGGGTCCTGGACGTGGGGCGAGCTGCGCGTGCAGACGGCTCGGATCGCGGCCGGCCTGCGAGCGCTCGGCGTGACGCCCGGCGATCGGGTCGTCGCCTACATGCCGAACATCCCGGAGACCCTGGCCGCGTTTCTCGCCTGCGCGTCGATCGGGGCTACCTGGTCCTCGGCCGCACCCGAGTTCGGCGCCCGCAGTGTGATCGACCGTTTCGCGCAGGTGGAGCCGACCGTGCTGCTGGCGATCGACGGCTACCGCTACGGCGGCAAGGACTATGACCGCGATCAGACCGTGGCCGCGATCGCCGCCGAGATCCCCGGCCTGTCGCGGACGGTGCGCTTCGGCTACCTGGACGGCGGCGGTTGGGAGAAAGGGTTCCTCGGACCGCAGGACGCCGAGCTGAGTTTCACCCCGCTGCCCTTCGATCACCCGCTGTGGGTGCTCTACAGCTCCGGCACGACTGGTCTGCCCAAGCCGATCGTCCACGGCCAGGGCGGGATCCTGCTCGAGCAGACCAAGAAGATGCATCTGCACCTCGACGCCCAGGCCGGCGACCGCGTGTTCTGGTTCACCACCACCGGCTGGATGATGTGGAATTTCCTCATCGGCGTGCTGCAGACCGAGGCGTCGATCGTGCTCTATGACGGCAATCCGGGGCATCCGTCGCTCGGCGTCCTGTGGGACCTCGTCGAATCGACGGGCGTGACCACCTTTGGGACCAGCGCCGCGTTCATCGCCTCCTGTATGAAGGGCGAGGTCGTTCCCGGCGAGGGCCGGGACCTGAGCGCACTGACCGCGCTGGGTTCCACCGGCTCGCCGCTGTCGCCCGAGGGCTTTCGCTGGGTGTATGACCAGCTCGGATCCGATACCTGGCTGTTCTCGACCTCGGGCGGGACCGACATGTGCACCGCGTTCGTGGGCGGCGTCCCGACGCTGCCCGTGTACCTGGGCGAACTGCAGGCCCGCTGCCTGGGCGCCTCGGTCCAGGCCTGGGACCCGGACGGGAACCCGCTGGTGGGACAGGTCGGTGAGCTGGTCATCACCCAGCCGATGCCCTCGATGCCGATCTATCTGTGGGGTGATCAGGACGGCTCGCGCCTGCACGAGTCCTACTACGACATGTACCCGGGGATCTGGCGCCACGGCGACTGGATCGAGATCACCGAGCGGGGGACGGCGATCATCTACGGCCGCTCGGATTCGACGATCAACCGGGGCGGGGTGCGGATGGGGACGAGCGAGATCTACCGGGCGGTGCTCGAGGTTCCCGAGGTCGTCGACGCGCTGGTCGTGGATCTGCCCCGGGAGGGCACCGACGGCTGGATGCCGCTGTTCGTCGTCCTGCGCGAGGGGGCGACGCTGACCGATGAGCTGGTCGCCGAGATTCGCCGCCGGGTGCGCGAAGACTGCTCGCCGCGCCATGTGCCCAACGAGGTGCGGGCGATCGGCGCCGTTCCCCGGACCCTGTCGGGCAAGCTGCTCGAGGTGCCGGTCAAGCGGATCTTGACCGGGACGCCGCCCGAGCAGGCGGCGTCGCGCGAATCGCTGGCCAATCCCGAGGCGCTGGACTACTTCGTGGAGCTGGCCGCCGAAGGTTGAGGGCCGTGGGGATGGGCACCCTGATAGTCAGGGCCCAACCTGGGCCGAAGGGCCTCTTACGGACTTCTTCCCTGGTTCTGACACCCTTCTCAACGTGGGCTGCTGTCCTAGCGGAGACCGCCCAGCCAGACTAATCCAGGAATTGAGACGCACACCATGAAAACTTTGAGCCGTTGGATGCCGGTGATCGGCGGCGCCGTCGCGGGAGGAATCATCGCGGTCGTCGTTGCCAGTGGATCGAGCACCACCAAGTCGGTGACCACCACCGTCACCACCCAGGCCAAGCAGGCCGCGCTGCCGGCCTCGTTCAGCAAGTCCACCGGCCAGTCGGTCAACCAGATCTACAAGTCCGCCAGCCCCGGCGTGGTCGACATCCTGGTCACCAGCCAGAGCCAGA
>JALYZB010000028.1 GCA_030945945.1 Actinomycetota bacterium
AGGACATCTACCTGGCCAAGGTCGACCTCAACGCGTCGGGACCGATCCCGCAGCAGCCGATCAACCAGACCGACCCGGTCTCGCTGTCGGTCGCGCTCTCGAACTTCGCCTATCCGGGCGGTGGTGAAAGCCTGCTGGCGGGCACCTTCGCCACCCGGAACGGGACGCATGTCGTGATCGTCAATCAGAACAACATCCCCGATGCGCTCGCCGCCTCCGTGCTCGCACGCGCAAATCTTGCGACCGTCCTGCTGTCCCCCTCCACCGGGCTCCCCGCCACCGTGAAGGCGGAGATCACGCGGCTCGCCCCGGCCGGCGCCTACGTCATCGGCAACGATCTCTCCAGTCAGGTGATTACCGACCTGACCAGCCTCGGCATCGATCCGACCCAGATCACCGGCATCTCGGGGGCGGACGATCCCACGACCGCGGCGATGATCGCGTCGCAGATGGACATGCGCTCCGCGTCCGAGAAGGCGGCCGGCACTCCGGCGTTCGACGCGGCCGTGATCGTCGATCCCGCCAGCCCCGACGCCGTCGCCGCGTCCGCCCTGGCCGCCGCGCGACGGCTCCCGATCCTGTTCGTGGACCAGAACTCGATCCCAGCGGCCACCTCGGCGGCGCTGAGCTCGCTGAACATCACCACGACGCTCGTCATCGGCGGCCCGCAGTGGATCAGCGACACCGTGCTCGGTGCGCTCCCCGGGGCCAAGCGACTGGGCGGTGCCGATCAATTCGCAACCTCGAAGGCCGCCGTCGCCGAATCGATGGCGCGAGGGCTGCCGGACAACATCGTCTACGTCGCCGACGGCTCGCGGCCGATGGACGCCGCGCTGCTGGGAGCGGCGGTGGGCCGGACCACCGGCGTAATGCTGCTCTCCCCGGGCCCGGTGGACATCACCGCGGCGGGCACCGTCAGCTCGGCCGGACTGACCGGAGTGGACCGCATCGTCACTGTCGAGCCGCCCCCGGCGACGCCGACGCCGACCCCGACGCCCCAGCCGATCGTCACTCCCACGTCGCTCACGCTGAGCGCGGCCTCGCTGACCCACAAGGTCTTCCGCGTGGGCTCCCCGGCCACGGCCGTGACCGCCAAGAAGTCGAAGAAGAAGCGCGCACCGATCGGGACGACGCTGAAGTTCACGCTGTCGTCGGCGGCGAAGGTCAAGATCGTGATCTCCGAGCTCACCACGGGGCGGCGCTCCGGCAAGAAGTGTGTGAAGGCCACGCACGCCCTGCGTCACCATGCGCGATGCACGCTCGCGGTCACCAAGGGCACGCTCGTTCGAACCCACGCGATCACGGGAGCGAACGCCGTTCCGTTCAGTGGCCGCATCGGCAAGGGGGCCCTGCAACCGGGACGCTACGAGGCGACCTTGAGCGCGACCGACTCCAGCGGACGCGACTCGAACGTCGTGCACCTGTCCTTCAAGATCGTGCGCCAGAGGGAGTAGGGAGCCAGGGGCCAAGGTCGGTCTCGAGCCGGAAGTTCCCTCCCTGCGCGAGGTCGTCGACGTGTGTGGGGTCGGCTGGCATCTCATCCGCCTCGAAGTGGGGGGATGGCACGATGTCGAGGTCCTTGGAAGGTCTCAGGTAGCCGTGCGCGGCGACCGCCACACCACCGATCAGAATGTGCTCGACGCCTCGCTCGTGGAGGAATCGCAGCAGCGGTTCAGGATCGAGAGCTTGCATCGCGCCGGGCGGCGGCGGCCGCATCGGCAACTCGGTTCGCGAACCTAGCGAGCGCCGCGGCTGCGCGGACGTTCTCAGCAGCGCCCGCTTCGCGGCCACGCGACAGGCGGACGCGCGTCGCCAACCCCTCGCGAGCGATCTCGTCGTCCGTCCAGGCTCCATTTGGGCTCGACCGTGACTCAGCCATCGCTGCAACCGTAGAACCCGCCGCTGACGGCGGCCACCGAACGCCAAGCGCCGTTTTCTCACCCGCCGTTGTCACGGTTGCGTCTGAGCGCCGCGTGACGCGCCTGAATCAACAAAAACCCCACAGTGCCGTAGTGCGGGGCTTTTCCCAGAACGTCGGTCGAATGACAGTCCGCCGATGGGAGCGAACACGTGTTTGGTTTGGTATGGCCGTAGCAGACTGCTACGCTGAGCACGTGACCATCATTCCGCAGCGTGAACTCCGCAATGACATCAGCTCGGTGCTGCGGCGCGTCGAACACGGGGAGAGCTTCACGATCACCGTCAACGGCAGACCGGTGGCTGAGCTCGGGCCGCTGCGGCAGGGCGGTCGACAACCGGCCAGCCTCGACGCGATCTTGGCGCGCACACCGGTCGACGACCAATGGGCGGCGGATCTACAGGCCATGCGAGCCGAGGAGCACGTCGCCGGCGCACGTGACAACGCTTGACTGTCCTGATTGACACGAGCTTGCTGGCGGGCGCCTCCGCCACCGGGATCGAGGAGTCGTTCGCGGTCAGCGTCGTCACGGTCGGCGAGTTGAAACTGGGGATCCTGTTGGCGGGCACGCCCGCGATGCGGACGGCCCGACTCGCACGCATCACGGCGATCCTCGAGAACACGACGGTGCTGCCGGTGGACGATGCAGTCGCGTCGCAATACGCGGAGTTGCGTGCCGCCACTGGTCGGCTACCGACCAACGACCTGTGGATCGCGGCAACGGCGGCCGCGCACAATCTGATACTCGTCACCGGCGACGACAGACAGTCGAAGCTTCCCGGCCTGCGCACCCGTTACATCCCATCGAGCACGATCTACTGACATGGCCGATGGGCTATCGCGTAGAACGTCGGTCGCATGACAGTGCATTGATGCCAGCGAACGTCTGTTCGTGATTGGCGCGAGTTGGCGACATTTGCCCGGCGACGCGAGGCTAGCTAGAAGCTAGCTAGACCTGTATCATCGATCTCATGCCAGAGGTTGGAATGCACGAGGCCAAGACGAAGTTGTCTCAGCTCGTGGACCGGGCAGAACATGGAGAGGACATCGTGCTCACGCGGAACGGGGCCCCGGTGGTTCGGCTCACGCCGATCCCCAAGGCGAATCAGCTGGCGTCGGTTCGCGGCGCGCTGCGCGGCGCGAATATCCTGCCGGACGAGCTCGACGACCTCCCAGACGACATCGCCGAAGCGTTCGGCGCGCGGTGAGGCTGCTGCTCGACACGCACGCTGCAGTCGCGTTTCTCGAGGACGATCCCAGGCTTGGCGCGGGCGCGGCGGCTGCATTGGAAGACCCCGGCAACCAGGTGTTGCTCAGCGCGGTCGTCGTCTGGGAGATAGCGATCAAGCGTGCGATCGGGAAATTGCCGGTCGACCACCGATACCTGTCGCTCCTGCTCGACGGGGGGGCCGAGCCACTCGCCATCAACCTTGAGCACGCTCGCGCGGTCGAGGAGTTGCCGCCTCATCACCGCGACCCATTCGACAGGCTCCTGGTCGCGCAAGCCGCTGCTGAGAGCGCCACGATCGTCACCAACGACGAGCGGATCAGGGAGTACGACGTCTCGGTGCTCTGGTAGTCGGTGCGGCTCAGTGCCCGGATCCGCACCTGGCATCGAGTGGGAATCCCACTGACAAACGTTCGGGACTCCACACGTTGTAGACCCTCGGTCGAATGACAGCGCCGTGCGGACGGCTCGTAGCGGCTCGTCCGGCGGCGCTGACAGTCTCGCGCCGGCGGCGATCACGATCGCTTCGACACGGAGCAGAAGAGCCGCTTCCGCATGAACTGGCTATCGAGGCGCCTCAGAGGCGCAACGCAGCGGTTGCGCTACCGCTTTGCCAGACGGGAGGGGGCAGGCTGTCGAGCGCTCAACGAGCCTACTGCTGGGTCGAGACAGGACCGGTAGTCTCGTCCGCGCCCGGCCGTCCCACCTGAGGATCGCGTTGCGGCACGGCACCCGCCGTTGCGCCGACGAGGTGACCGCCTGCGTTCTTGTGTTGAGCTCGAGTCGCAGTCATGTAGCGCCGACCAGCGATAGCAGGTCCTCCAGGCGTTCGATCATGGGAACCTCGGGTGCAACCGGTGGCCCGGCTCTGCGGATCACGGCGCCGCGGTATCCCAGCGCGAGCGCCGCGGTGACGAGCTCGGGGGCGTCATCGACGAAGAAGCATTCCGCCGGCTGGAGTCCGAGCGCGTCGCTCGCCGTGCGGTACATCCGGGCATCGGGCTTGTTGCATCCCAGCTCGGAGGAGACGACGAAGGCGTCGAAGAAGCCTTCCAGCCCGAGCCGCTCGTGCTTGCGCTTGACGCTGGCGGCGTCGCCCCAGCCGTCGG
>JALYZB010000082.1 GCA_030945945.1 Actinomycetota bacterium
TCTTAGACCGCGAGCGCGCGTGCACCAGCTGCTCGCGCCGCGCGAGGCGGCGACGCAGAATCCGGCAACGCTCATCCGGCATCCACACCGGATCAAGCTCACCCTTCCAGCACAGGCTCGCCAACGCGCGCGCGTCGAGCTTGTCAGTCTTGGCCCGAGCGCTCGCGATCCCGGTGTCCTCGGGGCTGACCACGATCACCCGATCCACATAGGGCTCAAGGATCCGCGCGCCCTCCCAACAGCTGGCCGTCACCTCCAACGCGACCCGATCGGTGGGCAACAGACTCTCCGCCAGCACCCCGAGCCCCTCCGGCGTGCTCGGCACCCGACCCGCAAAGCGGACCTTGCCGTCCTCACAGATCGCCACCACACAGAAATCGCGGTGCACGTCCAGGCCGATCCCTCGACCCACCCACCTCGCCAACGCCAACGCCATCACTCACCTCCACACCGACTGACAGTGGTTGACACACAGTGGAAGAA
This sequence comes from Actinomycetota bacterium, assembly GCA_030945945.1. The sequence goes on from JALYZB010000082.1 coordinate 484, forward strand.
CCAGCGGGAAAAACGACACAGACCGATACGAGCTCAAACGCTCATCCAGGCAAGTCGCAGGGGCGGCCGAACGAAAAGCCCGGGCTCGAAGCCCATCGCCAATTACGGCCTACCCGTCTGCGTTCCCCCAAAGAAGGCCCCTGTCCCGGATCTCCGGACCGTAGGCCCGGACCCGGACGGACCCTCCGAGAAGCATTTTCATGCCGCGAAAAGCGCAACGCGGCCAATGCTCGGACGCTCGCTTTACGCACGAAATGCGCCGCGAACCGCACGCTCGCTTCGCGACGACTGCACGAGCCAGCGGCGTTGGCCAGATTACGGCGCTGCGTTCCACGGCACCGTGGCCTGGAGGACCGCCTCAGTCAGCGCCTCGGTGCGCAAGTGGGTCACCGCCTGATACGCCGGATCTCTGACCATCGCGCTGAAGGCGTCTCGGCTGGGGTAGCGCACGATCAGCACGGCGTCCCAGTCCCAAGACGGTGGGGCGACCAATGACGTGGAGCAGTCACCCACGTACAGCACCTCCGCCCCGATGCTGGGGAGGTAATCCTTCAACGCCGCACTGTAGGCGCGATAGCTCTCCTCGCCCCCGGCCCGATACTTGAGCAGGTTGAGCATCACCACCGGACCCCCTGGGTCCTGCTCCATGTAGCGCTTGAGGTCCTCACCACCAGGATCGACCGGCATCCCATTCCTCCTCTCGGCTTGTGTACGCGCCAGGGTAGGCGCTCAGCGTCGGATCGCCGCCGTGGTCAAGATGTCTCTTTCGTTGTCCTTCTCGGAGCCAATGGCGTCATCCGGGCGTGTCGGTCTGGAGTCGTGCCTCGTGCTCCATCCAGGACGCGGCGCCAAATCGGAAGCGGCTCATCTGATGGCCTGCGGGGCGGCGAAGCGGCCGCGCGTACGGGGAGGCCGGCCGCGACCAGCCACGTGGACTTGCGCGTTCATCGCCCAGAACGGCGCCAAGCTGACGCTCGGTTTGCGACCCGACCGCTCGCGCCCGAAGTGCCGCATCCCGCCGGCCAACAAACGCCTAAGTTGTGAGTACTCGCGGGCTCAGCGCTATCGCCGAGCGGGCAGCTGGTAAGCGCACATAGCTCGTCGCCCCATACGATGACGACGTTGCGGGCGTCGTGACCGGAATGGGCCCGGCGCCGCAACTGCTGCGGGAATTCGGACAGCAACTTTGTCATCAAAGGCATCATCGGCTCTGCGACCCCACGCCGAGCAAAGCCTCTCCGCAGAAGGCGGTCTGCATGGTCCTATCGATCAACCAACTGCAGAGGCGAAGCTCGCGACGTCCCCCCGATTCCGGGGCGCTGTGTCGCTCAGCGCGGAAGTAGACTCGCTTAGTGGCGCTGACCGCCGAAGAGATCCATGCGTTTGCGGACATTCCCGCGAATGAAGACGGCATCATTATGGACCCGACGTTGCTGCCGGAACGGTATCTCCCACAGTTCATGCTGCTCGCGCGCGCTGAAGGCGTGGACGTCATCGGCGTCGCAGAGGTCCGCGGTTGGTCTAGATTCGAGGCTGGCCGCTTGGTCGGCGCGGCCCAGTTGGCCTCGACGCTGAGCTTGACAGGCCTTTTGCGCAGCCTCGACGAGTCCTGGGGCGGCTTTCCCGGCACCACCCTCGAAGACGCGCAAAGCGGGATCGGGGTCGTACACAACGCTCTACTGCTCGACTCTCCAGAGCGCACCCTGGTACATGGCCCGTTTCGCGCGGCGCCGCGCGATCATCCGGGGCGAGCTGACGCTTTCCCCGCGACCGTCGTGGTACGTGACCAACCGGACTGCCCAGCTGACCGGCGGGCGACTGGTCACTTTTGCGCACGGACGGCGGTGGCGCACCGGGCCGGGGATCTTCGCTTCCGCACTCTGCGGATAACCGTGTGCCGGAGAGTTCGAGCACTCAACCTCAGGAGAGGGAGCCATGAACCATGAGCGTGTTGATGTCGCGATCGTAGGGGCGGGTATGGCAGGACTGACCGCCGCACGAGATCTACTCGCCGCTGGCCGATCGGTCGTCCTGCTTGAAGCCCGCGATCGAGTGGGCGGACGCCTCCTGAACCACACCTTCAGCGACGGCACCGTCGTGGAGCTCGGCGGACAGTGGATCGGACCGACCCAAGACCGCGCTCTGGCGCTCGCGCAAAAGCTCGGTGTGGAGCTCTTTGCTTCCCACGACGAGGGCGACAACGTGCTGCAATTCAACGGCGAGGCGCATCGCTTCCAAGGTGAGAGCTTCGGGTTCGGCGGAGAGGACCTCGAGGACATCGGCCGCTTGCAAGAGGAGATGGAGCGCCTCGCCGCGACGGTTGATCTCACTGCTCCCTGGGACACGCCCAACGCGCCGGCTCTCGATGGACAGACGGCCGACGCTTGGCTGGTCGAGAACTCGAGGACCGAGGCGGGGCTGCGGTTCTGGCGGGCGCTGGTCCCGGCGATCATCAGCGCCGAGGCAAACGAGACGTCGCTGCTTCACTGGCTGTTCTACGTCAAGTCGGGCGGAATGGTCGACATGCTTGTGGCGACCGCTGGTGGGGCACAGGAGAGCCGAATCGTCGGCGGGTCTCAGCGCTTGGCCACTGAGCTCGCAGACCAGCTCGGGGAGGTCGTTCGAACCGGCTGTCCCGTCTCAGCAATCGCTCACGCCGCCGACCAGGTGCACGTCACCCATGCGGGAGGGGAGATCGCGGCTGAGCGTGTGGTCGTGGCAATCCCGCCGGTGCTGGCGGGACGGATCCGCTACATGCCGGCGCTCTCACCGCATCGTGACCACCTGACCCAGAACGTGCCGATGGGCTGGGTAATCAAGATTCAAGTCGCCTTCGATGAGCCGTTCTGGCGCAACGATGGCTTGTCCGGCTTCGTGGTGAGCCTTGACCATCCCGTCAGCGTGATGTTCGACAATTCCCCGCCTGACCTGCGTAGCGGGGTACTGCTTGGATTCCTCGAGGGCGATCAAGCCCGCAAAGCCACCCTCCTGACACCAGCGGACCGCAAGGCGTTGGTGCTCTCGAACTTCGCTGAGGTGTTCGGCTATGCGGCCGGCCACCCACGTGAGTACGTGGAGCAGAACTGGGCGGCGGAAGAGTGGTCTCGAGGCTGCTACGCCGGACGACTGACACCAAATGCTTGGACGCAATACGGACCTACGTTGCGCCAGCCGATCGGCGCGCTGCACTTCGCCGGAACCGAGACCTCCGACATCTGGAACGGGTACATCGACGGGGCGGTTCGCTCAGGCGAGCGTGTCGCCGCTGAGATCCTGGAGCTCCTCTCCCCGCGGGCCCAGGCGGGCGTCACGGAGTAGCAGACACCGCCTACTGCTAGCGAGCGAGCCTCATACCGCCAAGCGGTTGGTCGAAGCGTGGCGGTGATCTGAGCGGGCGGGCGGGGTTCGGTATGAGTCTCGCTCGGGGGCGTCTCGTCCGGGCCGCTGAGTGGTGGCCGCGGGGTACCTTCCGATTAGTGCAGGCGAGCGGCGCCCGCTTGGAAGCCCCTGCAGGGCTTTGCAACCTTTCAGGTTGCTGGAGGTACCCTCGCGTGAATGCGATGGTGCCCGCGGGCGGGAACGCCGGCTCGGCCGGTCTGCGTCGCGCTCGCGAGTGCTTTCGTCGAGGAAAAGGGGGACGGCCGGCGAGCGCTTCGGCGACATCTGGATCGCCCAGGTCGGCCCCCGTGATCTCCACGGCGACGATCGGATTCGCGCACACCCAAGCACCACGGCGGCGCGCGCCAGCAGCGTTAGACGCATCTGCATGGGCACCGCCCTGGA
>JALYZB010000087.1 GCA_030945945.1 Actinomycetota bacterium
CGCGACGGCTCACCGGACGCACCCAGGCCGCCCAGGCGCTCAGCGCCGCCCCCCTGGACGGCGAGAACGCGGTGCTGGCCTGGACGGCCGCGACCGGCCCGGCGGGATACGCGACCCCGCGCGCCATTTTCTACGCCCTGGCCAGCCACCGCAGCCCCCCGCGCACGGCGCACGCGCTGCTGCGGGCGCCCGCCGGTCATCGCATCGACGAGCTGGCTGTCGCGGGCCGCGCCAAACAGGCCACGGCGGCCTGGATCGACGAGGCCTTCGATCGTCATGGCGCCGACCAAACCCAGGTGCGTGTAGCCGACTTCGCCGCCCACCCGAGCGTCCGGGGCTTCCCGGCCGGGGACGGGATGTCCGCGGGCCTGTCGCTGGCCTCAGACCCCGCCGGCGCTCAGGCGCTGGTGTACACGACCTGCCGCGCCGACAGCGGCTGCACCGTCCGGGTGACCACGCGCAGCCCCACTTCGGCGTTTCGCGCGGTGTCCGCGCTGGGCCCGATCGACGGCGGCCAGACACCGGCGCTCAGCGTCTCCCCTGCCGGACGGGTGATCGTCGGCTGGATCGCAGGCGGCCACCCGGTCGCCGCGGTCGGCTCGGCCGCCAACGGGCGCTTCGGCGCGGCCCGCGACCTGTCCTCCACGGTCTACGCCTATGACATCACCGTCGCCGACGGGGCTCGCGGGGCGATCGCGGCCTGGACCCAGGGAACGCTGAACCCGAGCATCGTTGCGGCCGCTGACCGCTGAGGCTCAGCCTCCGCCCAGCGCGGCGGCGAGCACGTCATGGATCGGGGGGGCCGCGGTCGCTGCCCCGGCGCCCTGATTGGGGAACAGCGCGGCCGCCACGTAGCGAGGATGACCGACCGGCGCGTAGCCGACGAACCACGCATCGGTGTTCTGGGGCCCGCCCTGCCCCGGCTGCGTCGTGTTCTTCAACTCCGCGGTACCGGTCTTGCCCGCGACCACGACGCCCGGGATCTGGGCGGGGACGCCGGTCCCGAACTGCACCACCGCGACCATCATCTGCTGGACCTCGCGGGCGACGTGGCGGCTGACCACGCGGACGAAGCGGGGACGCTGATGGGCAAGCAGGGTGGGGATCGGCCGCCGGCCGCCCATCGCGATCGTGGCTCCGACATCGGCCATCGCCAACGGGGTCGCCTGGACGAGACCCTGACCGATCGCCGAGGAGCCCACGGCGAGGTCGTCACCGATCGCCGAGGCGGCCGGGATCGTCGGCTCGGCCGCACCGAGGATCGGTGAGGGCTGATTGAAACCGAAGCGCTCGGCGACGGCGACCAGCCGCCGGGCTCCGAGGCGGGCACCGAGCGGCGCGAACACGGAGTTGCAGGAGACCGCGAACGCGTTGAGCAGCGTCCCCCCGCATGACTCGCCGCCGGCGTTCTGCAGCTGCACTCCCGACAGGGCGGCCGAGCTCTGGATCGGATAGACCGTCGAGAGGGTGGTGATTCCGGCCTGCAGCGCGCCGGCGGCGGTGACGATCTTCATCGTCGAACCGGGCGGCTGCAGCGCCGAGAAGGCGATCCCGGCCAGCGCCACGAGCGCGCCGGTGCGGGGGTTCATGACCGCGATTCCGGCGTACTTGCCGCCCATCGCGGCGACCGCGGCCCGCTCGAGCGTCGGCGAGATCGTGGTTTGGACCGGCGTGGCCTGGATCGCGCGGGTGCTGGCCAGCGTCCGGTGACCGGCCAGCAGGCGCCCACCCGGCTGCCCGATGAGCCGGCTCTCGAAGACGCGCTCGAGACCGTAGAGCCCGACCTGGGCGCCGGTTGGGTAGCCCCACGCGCGGTAGGCGGCGGCGTCAGCGGCGGGTATCGGGCCGACCGTCCCGACGATCTGATTGGCGACATCGGGGATCGGCGTGCTGCGCGTCGCGCCCTGCGCCAGCGGCGTCCCGTCACCGGCCAGCAGCGTGCCGCGCGGCGGCACCGCGATCGTGCGGCGGAGGCGCTCGCGACCGGCCAGGCCCGGAAACAGCAACGTCGGGCCGAGGTGGATGCGCGCGTCGGAGCCGCTGCCGCTCAGCGGCACGGTGAGGACCTCGCGCAGGGTGCCCCAGATCCGCGTGTCGAGGACCATACGGACGCTGATCGCGGCGTTGGTGACGTCGCCGACGCGGGCCGCCCGCAGCGAGACGAGAGTCGCGGTCGCTTCGACACGGCTGACCTCGGCGGCAAATCGGGACTCCGTGGTGTCGCGCCGGGAGGCGCGATCCA
>JALYZB010000101.1 GCA_030945945.1 Actinomycetota bacterium
GCGCGACGCTGTCCAGACCGACCAGCGCCTGGACCGCGCCGGCGACCGCCTCGGAGACCACCGGCGCCGAGCGGGCCGCCATCGCCCGGCGCCCGCCGGGCAGGGCCAGTCGGGCCAGCGAGATCCCCAGGGCGTGCTGCAGCCGTCCGGCGGTCGCGGTGACCGGGATGGAGAGCGCCCCAGCGCTCAACGGCCCCGGCGTCAGTCCGCGCGAGCGCAGCCAGCGGCGCACGAGGGTGGCTCGAGCGGGGGCGGCGCCGAAGCGGGCGGCGAACTGCGCCGGCGTCAGATAGTGACCGTACACGGCGGTGCCCGGTGTCGAGACCGCGTGGGCATAGCCGATCAGCGCAGTGAGATCGCGCGGGCGCAGGGTTACCGTCATGTGCACGGTTTGGCGCGATGGCACCGGTCCGATCACCCGCGTGCGGTGAAATGACGCCGAAGCGCCACCCACGGCCACGGTCGCGCCCACGGCGGAGCCGACGGGCCCCGCCAGTGCGGCTGCCATCACCCCCGCGGCCATCGCGGCTCTTGCAATCGACCCTGCCATCGGCGCTTGACCAGGCTAGTGGGTCGCGCCGGCGGACCCGCCGCCGGCGCAGGCAACGGTGGAAGGAGAGGGACGGCCGCTACTGCGCGGCCAGACGGGCCTGCAGCCTGCGCTTGACGGCCGGCCACTCCTGATCGATGACCGAGAAGTAGGCCGAGTCTCGCCTCGCACCCCGCGCAACGACCATGTGGGTGCGCAGGATGCCCTCAAAGCTGGCTCCGAGCGCGAGCAGGGCCCCGCGCGAGCGCTCATTGCGCGCGTCGGTCTTGAACTCCACGCGCCGCAGGCCGGCTCGCTCGAAGGCGTGCTCGAGCAGCAGCAGCTTGGTCTCGACGTTGACCCCGGTTCCCCACACCGGGCGAGTCACCCAGCTCCAGCCGATCTCGGCTCGCAGATGCTCGAAGCGCAGTTCGAGAAACCGCGTGGAGCCCAGGACCCGTTCCGAGTCGGCGGCCAGGATCGCGTAGGGCACCGCGTCGCCGGCCTGCGCCTGGGCCAGCGAGTCGGTGAGCCAAGCGCTCAGCGCGGCAGCGGAGGACGCCATGTCGACCGGCATCCAGGTGAACATGTCCGAGTCGGTCGCCGCGGCCCGCAGCCCCTCGGCGTGCGCGAGGGCAAGCGGTTCCAGGCGGACCAGGCGCCCTTGAAAGTGCCCTCGCAGGGCCTCGGCGGAGAGGGCTTCCGGGCTCATATCAGCGACCTTAGTGGCTAGGATGGGAACCATGGGAGCCGTTGTCGACACTCTGCCGGCCGGGGTTGCCGATCCGTTCGCCAGCGCGATGGAGAACCATCGCCGCGAGCTGACCGGTTATTGCTACCGGATGCTCGGGGCTGGCTCGGAGGCCGAGGATGCCGTGCAGGAGACGTTCCTGCGTGCCTGGCGGTCCCGGGACGCGTTCGAGCGCCGGGCGACGCTGCGATCCTGGCTGTACCGGATCGCCACCAACGTCTGTCTGGACATGCCCCAGCGGCCCCAGCGCCGGGCTCGGCCAATGGATCTCGTCTCGCCGGCCACGACCGAGACCGCGGTGCTGGGGCTGCGCTCTGACGCCACCTGGGTGCAGCCGATCTCCGACACTCGGGCGCTACCGGACTCCGGGGACCCGGCCGAGCTCGCCGGCCTGCGCGAAACCATCCGGCTGGCGTTCGTCGCTGCGCTGCAGCACCTGCCCCCGCGCCAGCGGGTCGTCCTGATCCTCCGCGAGGTCCTGCACTGGCATGCCGCGGAGGTCGCCGAACTGCTCGAAACGAGCGTCGCGTCGGTCAACAGCGCGCTGCAGCGGGCTCGGGCCACGCTGGATCGGCTCGAGCTCGAGAGCGACGAGACGGCCCTGGAGGCCGACGACGAGGAGCTGCTGGCGCGCTATGTGGCCGCCTTCGAGGCCTATGACATCGAGACCCTCGTCACCCTCCTGCGCGAGGACGCCGCATTCTCGATGCCGCCGCACGCCCTGTGGCTGCGTGGTCCGCTCGAGGTCAGCCGCTGGCTGCTCGGCCCCGGAATCGGCTGCCGCGGCAGTCATCTCATCGCCACCCGGGCCAACGGCTGCCCCGCCTTTGCGCAGTACAAGCCGGCCCCCGAGGGGGGTCATGAACCGTGGTCGATCCAGGTCGTCGAGCTCAAGGGCGGCGAGGTCACCGCGATCCACAACTACCTCAACACCGAGCTGTTCGCCGAGTTCGGGCTGCCCGAGCGGCTCGAGTCCTGATCGCATCGCGGGACCCCCGCCTGCGGAGAAGCCGTGCCTCGCCTGCTCGTGATCATCGCCAGCACCCGCCCCGGCCGGGTCGGACTGCCGGTCGCCAACTGGTTTGCCGAGCGCGTGACCGCGCACGGCGGTTTTGAGCTTGAGCTCGTCGATCTGGCCGAGTTTGAGCTTCCGTTCCTGGACGAGCCCGTGCACCCGCGCCTGGGGGACTACCGCCAGGAGCACACGCGCGCCTGGAGTGAGATCGTGGCCCGCGCCGACGCGGTGGTGATGGTCACCTCCGAATACAACTACGGCTACCCGGCGCCACTGAAGAACGCGATCGACTATCTGCACCGCGAGTGGCTGTACAAGCCGGTCGGGTTCGTTTCCTACGGCGGCGTCGCGGCCGGCACCCGGGCGGTGCAGCAGCTCAAGCAGGTGCTGAGCGCCCTGTCGATGACCCCCTCGGGGCCGTCGGTCAACATCCCGTTCGTCGCTCAGTTCGTCAAGGACGGGGCGATCGAGCCCAATGACACCATGACCGCAGCCGCCGCGGCGATGCTCGACGAGCTGGTCGGTCTCGAGTCCGCGCTGCGCCGGCTGCGCCGGGGCTGACCGCCTCACCCTGCCCCGGCGGTGGGCTGAGTGCCGTCCCGGGCATGATGGAGTCGACATGGCCTGTCTCGCCGCCATCAGCCTCCTGCACGCGGTCGCGATCTTCGCCGCGGGGATCGTCGCGGGCACGATCAACACGGTGGTCGGCAGCGGAACCCTGTTCACCTTCCCGGTGCTGCTGGGGTTCGGCTACGCGCCGGTGGTGGCCAACGTCTCCAACACGATCGGGCTCGTGCCGGGCTCGCTGAGTGGCGCGATCGGCTATCGCCGTGAGCTGACCGGGCAGCGCACGCGCGTCGCCCGTCTCGCCGCCGCCTCGGTCAGCGGCGGGATCGTGGGCGCGGTTTTGCTGCTGACCCTGCCCGCGTCAGCGTTCAAGGCGATCGTCCCCGCGTTCATCGTCATCGCGCGCGTGCTGATCCTCGCCCAGCCGCGCCTGGCGATCCTGCGCGGCGGCGACGAGCGGACGCGCCGCCGGCGCCATGCCGGCCCGCTGGCCACCCTGGCCGTGTTCGCCAGCGGCATCTACGGCGGCTACTTCGGGGCCGCCCAGGGCATCCTCGTGCTGGCGGTCCTGGGCCTGTCGGTTGACGACGAGCTGCAGCGCCTCAATGCACTGAAGGTGGTGCTGACCGGGCTGGTCAACCTCGTCTCGGGCATCGTCTTCGTGTTCGCTGCCCACGTGGCCTGGGCGCCGGCGGGCCTGATCGCGGCCGGTTCGGTGCTCGGCGGGATCATCGGCGCGCGGGCCGGACGGCGGTTGCCGGGGGCCGGGCTGCGGGCGGTGATCGTGCTGGTCGGCGTCGTGGCGATCGTCCGCCTGCTCGCCTGAGGGGGCCTGGGGCCCCGGAACCGCCGGTCAGCGAGGCGGCCGGCGCCGGGTCGGCTGGCGGTGGGGCGGCTGATGCGGTGCCGGCGGCGGGTTGACGCGCTGGATCGGCCGGGACACCGGGCCGTCCCCATTGACGGTCACCGCCTCGCCGTGATGGTGCAGCTCGATCGGCTCGCCGTCCAGCAGCGAGTAGGTGGCCTGTTCGTGGTCGACCTCGACGTGCAGGCTCGACCCGCGCACCATCAGCCGGAAGGCCAAGCGGGTCAGCGAGCCCGGCAGGCGCGGGGCGAAGCTGAGCGCGCCGCCGTGATCGCGAAAGCCGCCGAAGCCGGCCACGGCGGCGATCCAGGTTCCCGCCACCGAGGCGATGTGGATCCCGTCAGCGGTGTTGTGCTCCAGGTCGCCGAGGTCCATCAGTGCCGCCTCGGCGAAGTAATCATAGGCGAGGTCGAGGTGGCCGACCTCGGCTGCGACCACGGACTGGATGCAGGCCGAGAGCGACGAGTCGCGGACGGTCAGCGGCTCGTAGTAGGCGAAGTTGCGGGCCTTCTCGTCCGGCGTGAACGCGTCCCCGCAGGTGAAGAGGGCGAGCACGAGATCGGCCTGTTTGACGACCTGCTTGCGGTACAGCTCGTAATACGGCATGTGGAGCAGGAGCGGATAATCCTCGGGCCCGGTGTCGGCGAAGTCCCAGACCTCGTGGGAGGTGAAGCGCTCGGACTGGGGGTGGATCCCGAGGGTCTCGTCGTATTCGACCACCATCCGGTCGGCGGCGTCGCGCCAGCTCGCTAACTCTTCGTCGTCGACCCCGAGCGCGGCCGCCTCCGGGGAATGACGCTGGGCGACATCGGCGGCGCAGCGCAGATTGCTCTGAGCCATGAGGTTGGTGTAGACGTTGTTGTCGGCCACGGCGCTGTACTCGTCAGGGCCCGTGACCCCGTCGATGCGGAAGTTCCCGGCCGGATCGTGGTGGCCGAGCGACCGCCACAGCCGAGCTGTCTCGACCAGCAGCGGCACGCCGGTCTCGCGTGCGAACTGCTCGTCGCCGGTCGCCGTCAGGTACCGCGACACCGCCGAGGCGATGTCCGCGTTGATGTGAAAGGCGGCGGTCCCGGCCGGCCAGTAGCCCGAGCATTCCTGGCCGTCGATCGTCCGCCAGGGGAAGGCGGCACCGCGCAGGCCGAGCGTCTTGGCACGCTCGCGGGCCATCTGAAGTGTCTGCTGGCGCCAGCGCAGCGCGTCGGCGGCCGCGCGCGGGGCGGTGTAGGTGAGCACCGGCAGCACGAAGCTCTCGGTGTCCCAGAAGGTGTGCCCGTCATACCCGGGGCCGGTCAGGCCCTTGGCGGCGATCGCCCGCTGCTCGCCGCGGGCGCCGGCCTGCAGGGTGTGAAAGAGCGCGAACCGGATCGCCTGCTGCAGCTCGGCGTCGCCCTCGAGCTCGACGTCGGAGCGGGCCCAGAAGTCATCCAGGTAGGCACGCTGGTCGGCCAGCAGCCCATCCCAGCCACGATGTCGCGCGGCCGCCCCGGCGGCTCCGACCTGGGCCTGCAGGGCCGGGACCGAACGCTGCCCCGACCAGCCGTAGCCGAGCAGCTTGACGATCCGCAGCGGCCGGCCCGGCCCGAGGTCGGCGGTGACCTCGAAGCGGGCGACGTCCGCGAAGGCCTCGACGTGGGTGTGGAGGCCGTCCGGGCCCTCCACCAGGTGATCCATCGCGGCGGCCATCCGCAACCCGGACTCGCGCGTGCGGTGCACGAGGATCCCGCCGTTGTCGCGATGGTGATGCAGCTCGGAGACCAGCGGCGCCGCCAGTGCCGCGGCCGCACGGGGATCGTCGCTGATCGCCGGACCGCCCTCGTTGGCGACCAGCTCGGACTGCACGACGACCGGGAACTCCTCGTCGACGGGCTCGACCACGTACTCGATCACCGCCACGGCGCGCTGAGTCAGCGAGACCATCCGGGTCGAGCGCACGCGCACGCGCCGGCCGGTGGGGGAGATCCACTCGACGCCACGGGTCAGCGTCCCGGCGCGCAGGTCGAGCACGCGCTGATGGGAGATCAGCGTGCCGTAGCGCAGATCGAACGGCTCGTCTTCGACGAGCAGACGAATGATCTTGCCGTTGGTGACGTTGACGACGGTCTGGCCGTCCTCGGGGTATCCGTAGCCGGCCTCGGCGTAGGGCAGTGGCCGGGTCTCGAAGAACCCACCGAGATACGTGCCGGGCAGGCCGTAGGGCTCACCCTCGTCGAGGTTGCCGCGCAGCCCGAGGTGACCGTTGGCCAGCGCGAACACCGACTCGCTTTCGGCCAGCGCGTCGAGATGCAGCTCGGTCTCGCGGATCGCCCACGGTTCGACCGGGAAGGCCGGGTGCTGGATCACGTTTCGGTCAGCAGCTCGCTGAGGTCTGAGACGACCACGCTGGCGCCATGCTCGCGCAGCGCCTTGGCCTGGCCGACGCGGTCGACACCGACCACGTAGCCGAACTCGCCGTCGCGGCCGGCCTGCACCCCGGCCAGGGCGTCCTCGAACACCGCGGCGTGCGCAGGGGCGACGTCCAGCGCCCGGGCGCCGGCCAGGAACGTGTCGGGATGGGGCTTGCCCCTGAGGTGCTGTTCGTCGGCGGTCGCGCCGTCGACACGGGCCTCGAACAGATCCTCGATCCCGGCGGCGATCAGCACGTCCCGGCAGTTGGCGCTCGAGGACACGACCGCGCGGCGCAGCCCGGCATCGCGGGCCGCCGTGACAAAGCGCACCGAACCCTCGTAGGGCTGCACGCCGTCACGCTTGATCATCTCGAGCACCAGCTCGTTCTTGCGGTTACCGATCCCGCACACCGTCTCGGCGCTCGGCGGATCGGACGGGGCGCCCTCGGCCAGCTCGATGCCCCGAGACTTCAGGAAGTCGCGGACGCCGTCATAACGAGGCTTGCCGTCCACATACTCGTCGTAGTCGGCGTCGGGATCAAACGGGGTGAAGCCGTCACCGTCGCGCTGTTTGAGGTAGGCGTCAAAGGTCTGCGTCCACGCCTTATCGTGCACCTTGGCCGTCTGGGTGAGCACGCCGTCGAGATCGAACAACAGGGCGGTCACGGTGTCGGGCAGGCCGAGCACGACTCACACCGTAGCGAGCCCGCCACACGGTCAGTCGTGGGGGTCTGCCTCCGGGTCGGAGAGGTAGGTCTCCGAGACCTCCTGACCCTCGATCAGCGCCGCCAGTCGTTCGAGCGGTTCGATGATGTCGTCGCGGTTAGCCTTGCGCTCGACCGCGAGTCGGACCGCGGCGATCTCGCGGGCCAGAAACTCGGTCTCGGCCAGCGAGCGGGCGTTGACCTCGCGGTCACGCTCAATCTCGTACTTGTCGCGATCGGCCTGACGGTTCTGGGCCAGCAGGATCAGCGGGGCGGCGTAGGCGGCCTGGGTCGAGAAGCCGAGGTTGAGCAGGATGAACGGATAGGGATCCCAGTGGCGGATGATCCCGACGACGTTGAGGATGATCCAGAGGATCACGAGCAGCGTCTGAGCGACGAGATAGCGCCCGGTGCCCAAAAAGCGCGCCAGCTGTTCGGCGAAACGGCCGAACGCGTCCGGGTCGACCGAGGGCGCGCCGGGGGTGCCGCGCGGGCTGCTGAGATCGTCGTGACGGGCCATATCAGTGGGCCTCAGACAGCGTGACGCGCCAGTCGGAGGGCAGCAGGTGGTCGAGCACGTCATCGATCGTCACCGCGCCGACGAGCCGTCCCGAGTCGTCCACGACCCCGAGCGAGACGACGTCGTAGGCGGCCAGCCGAACCGCGACGTCGCGGTCGCTGGCCGCGACGTTGACCGGCTCGACGTCCTCCTCGACACAGCGCCCGAGCGGCTTTGAGGGAGCCTCGCGCAGCAGCCGCTGGATGCCGACGTTGCCCAAATAGCGACCGGTCGGGGTCTCCAGCGGCGGACGGCAGATGTAGACCGCGGCCGCGAGCGGGACGGGCAGTTCGGGATCGCGGACGCGGGCCATGGCCTCGGCGACGGTAGCGGTGGGGGCGAGGATGATCGGCTCGGGGGTCATCAGCCCGCCGGCGGTGTCGTGTTCGTAGGTGAGCAGTCTGCGCACCGGCTCGGCCTCGTCGGGATCCATCGCCTGCAGCAGCTCGGCGCGGCGGGTGTCGGAGAACTCCCCGAGCAGGTCCGCGGCATCGTCGGCCTCCATCTCGTCAAGCACCCGGGCCAGGCGCGTCGGGTCAAGGCCCTCGACGAGTCGCACCTGCTCGTCTTCGGAGAGCTCCTCGAGCAGGTCGGCAAGCCGTTCGTCCTCGAGCTCGCCGGCCAGGATCCGCCGGCGGCTGAGCGGCAGGCGTCGGATCGCGGCCGCCATCTCGGTCGGATGCAGGCCGCCCAGTTCGGCGGCCTGGCGGTCGAGCGGGCGGTCGGATGCGAACAGCTCCCCGGCCTCTGACCAGTCCAGGATCTGCGGCGCGCGGCGCAGGCCGGGGACCCGTCGGCTGGCCAGCGCAACCGTCGCGATCTCCCAGGCGAGCGGCTCGGGGGCGGGGGTGAGGCCGACGTCGACGACCCGGGCGTCCTTCAGCCGCACGCCGATGATCTCCCCGCCGAGCAGCCGTTCGCCCTCGCGCAGCTGGAACTGGCGCAGGTTGACCGACCCGCGGCGCAGCCGGGCGCCCTCGGCGCCGATCTCGCCGATCCGCCCGATCCCGATGAACACGCGCCGGCGCTGCACGGCGACCACCACCCCGTTGATCCGGGGTGGCTTTGACCCGAGATCGACGACCGCGTCGACCACCCGTCCGACCTCATTTCCGTCGGATCCGAGCAGGGGCAGCCGGGTCAGCCGCGAGACGTAGACGATCCGCCGATCCATCCCTTCATCGTACGCGCGGATTCAACGCTTGGAAACCCAGTAGAACTCGGCCCCGGCGGGGATCGGGACCGCGCCGGCGGCCAGCTGCGAGCGGACCGTCACCGGATCCGCGTTCATGATCTCCAGCACCTCGGCGGTGGCCAGCGGCGCCGACGCCCACTCCAGCAGCTCGGTCACCGAGTCCGGCGGCGCGGCGCGCGGCAGTTCGGGGGCGAGGTTGGCGATCACCGTCTCGTACACCGCCGCGGGGTTGAAGCCCGGGACGCAGGCCATGGCGGTGCCGTCAGAACGCCGCAGCTCGTAGCTGGGTGCCGTGTACCGGCGCTGGCGCCCCGGGCCCCCGAGCTTGTGGTCCAGCGCCCGCGCGGCGGCCGACGGGGCACGGGACGCGGCGACGTCGGCCGCCAGCTCGGCCTCGGTCTCCAGTTCGGCGCACCAGTCCTGCAGCTGCGCGGGGGTCAGGCCCGCGTCATCGGCCGCGGCGGCGATCAGCGCCGGGTCGTCGAGCAGCCCCCCGGCCATCGTATGCACGCGCAATGCCCGCAGCAGCCCCTCGGCCGCCGCCGGCGCGTGACGGCGCGCGGCCACGACCGCGCGACAGGCCGGCTCTGATGAGGCCGGGCGCGGGTAGGGCCCAGGCGCGATCGGCATGCCGTGCCGCCGCTGCAGACCGGCTGCGCCCTGCGCCAGCTTCTCGGCCTCGCCGTCCTCGAGCGTCAGCACGATCATCCGCGGCCGCCACGCCAGGGCGTCGCCGAACAGCCACCGCAGCCGTCGGCGGACCGGCTCGGCCGAGAAGGCGAACGGGCACGCCGGGTCGGTGTAGAGGTCGATCTCGATGATGGCGGTGCCGCTCATTTCAGGGGGATCTCGATCCCCGCGTCGGATGGCCCGCGGGCTCCGAAGATCCGCCGCTCGCGCTCGTCGATGGCGAGATCGTTGATGCTGGCCTCGCGCCGGGTCATCAGCCCGTGGGCGTCGAAGTGCCAGAGCTCGTTGCCGTAGCTGCGCCACCACTGGCCCGACGAGTCGCGGCACTCGTATTGGAAGCGCACGGCGATCAGGTCCTGCTCGAAGCACCACAGGGACTTGCGCAGCCCGTAGTCCTGCTCGCGCTCCCATTTGGCGGTCAGGAACGTCACGATCTCGGCGCGGCCGTTGACGAACTGGTCGCGATTACGCCACGTCGAGTCCTCGCTGTAGGCGAGCGAGACCTTCTCGGGATCACAGGTATTCCAGGCGTTTTCTGCCGCCTGCACCTTCTCGGTGGCGGTCTGGCGGGTGAACGGCGGCAACGGCGGGCGGTCTGCCATCGGGGTCCTTTCCGAGGGGATCGTGCAGCCGAACATAGGCTAATGTCGCCGCGTGTTCACGCTCCGCCGCCTTGGCGCGGTCCTCACCGTCAGTGTCCTGCTCGCCGCCTGCGGGGGTGCCGGCAGCGGTCACGTCGGCGCGGACGGCTCGCACGCCGCGCAGACGCTGACGCGCGCATTTCACGCCCTGGCCACCGGCGACGGCGCGACGATCTGCGGCCTGGCCACGCCGGCCGGGCAGCGCTCGCTGGCCGCCGCGGTCCCTGGCGCGAACTGCGCCAAGGTGATCCGCCTGGTCAGTGCCCACCTGACCACGGCCCAGAAGGCGGCGCTGGGCAGCGTGCGGGTCAGGAACGTCTCGGTCAGCGGAGGCGAGGCGACGATCAGGGCCACGGACATCGTCAGCAGCCACGGCTCCCTGCGTGGCTTTCTGAGCGCGAAATCGGCGCCAACCCGGTTGCGCAAGCAGAGCGACGGCAGCTGGAAGATCGAGGGGTGAGACCGTGCCCGAGGAGATGACCCGGATCGTTTATACGCAGACCGACGAGGCGCCGGCGCTCGCCACCTGGTCGTTGCTGCCGATCATCCGTGCCTTCGCCGGGGCCGCCGGGGTCGACGTGCAACTGCGCGACATCTCCCTGTCGGGCCGGATCCTCGCTCAGTTCCCGGATCTGCTCAGCGCCGAGCAGCAGGTTGCCGATGCGCTGAGCGAGCTCGGCGAGTTGGCCACCACGCCCGCGGCCAACATCATCAAGCTGCCCAACATCAGCGCCTCGACGCCACAGCTGAAGGCCGCGATCACCGAGCTGCAGGCGGCCGGATTTCCGCTTCCCGACTACCCCGACGAGCCCGGCGACGTTGATCAGCGCGACGTCCGCGCCCGCTATGACCGGGTCAAGGGCAGCGCCGTCAACCCGGTGCTGCGCGAGGGCAACTCCGACCGCCGGGCGCCGGCCGCGGTCAAGAGCTTCGCTCGCAACCATCCCCATTCGATGGGCGACTGGTCATCGGGGTCGCGCTCTCACGTCAGCACGATGTACGAGGGTGACTTCCGCTCCACCGAGGCCTCGGTGACGCTCGCAGCCGACGATGCCGTACGGATCGAACACGTCACCCCCGACGGGACGGTCACCGTGCTCAAGGCGTCCACGCCCGTGCTCGCCGGTGAGGTGCTCGACGCCGCGGTCATGCGCCGGACGGCGCTGGAGGTCTTTCTCGCCGAGCAGATGGCGCAAGCCCGCGTGCAGGGGGTCCTGTTCAGCGTCCACCTCAAGGCGACGATGATGAAGGTGTCTGATCCGATCATCTTCGGGCACGCGGTCCGGGCCTTCTTCCCCTTCGTGTTCGGCGCCCACGCCAAGGACCTGCACACGCTCGGCGTCAGCGCCGACAACGGCCTGGCCGCCCTGGAGAGCGCGCTGGAGACTTCCGGGAGCTCGGCGGCCGATCCGATCCGCGCGGCGATCGCCGCCGCCTACCGCGACGGGCCGGCGCTGGCGATGGTCGACTCCGACCGCGGGATCACGAACCTGCACGTGCCCTCTGACGTGATCATCGACGCCTCGATTCCAGCTGCGATCCGCACCTCGGGCCAGATGTGGAACGCCGAGGGTGCCCTGCAGGACACCAAGTTCGTGATCCCCGATCACTCCTACGCGCCGCTCTACGCCGAGACCATTGCCGACTGCCGCGAGCACGGCGCGTTTGACCCCACGACGATGGGCACCACCCCGAACGTCGGGCTGATGGCCCAGAAGGCCGAGGAGTACGGCTCGCAGGACAAGACCTTTGAGATCGAGCACGCCGGACGCGTCCGGGTTCTCGGCGGCGACGGCGGAACCCTGCTGCAGCATGAAGTGCAGCCCGGGGACCTGTGGCGGATGTGCCAGACCAAGGACGCGCCGATCCGGGACTGGGTCCGGCTCGCCGTCGATCGTGCCCGCGCCACCGGCGCCCCGGCGGTGTTCTGGCTCGACGAGACCCGGCCCCACGACGCTGAGGTGCTCGCCAAGGTCCGCCCGGCCCTGCAGGCGCTGGAGACCGACGGTCTGCAGATCGAGATCATGAACCTCGCCCAGGCGACCCGGTTCACGCTGGCGCGGGCGCGCAGCGGCCAGGACACGATCTCGGTCACCGGCAACGTCCTGCGCGACTATCTGACTGACCTCTTCCCGATCCTCGAGCTCGGGACGAGCGCCAAGATGCTCTCGATCGTTCCGCTGATGAACGGCGGCGGGCTGTTTGAGACCGGCGCCGGCGGCTCGGCGCCCAAGCACGTTCAGCAGTTCACCCGCGAGAATCACCTGCGCTGGGACTCGCTGGGAGAATTTCTTGCGCTCGCCGTCTCGCTGGAGATGCTCGCCGAGAAGACTCACAACCCGCACGCCCAGGTGCTCGCCACCATGCTGGATCGGGCCACGGGCCGCCTGTTGGAGGAGAACCGGTCGCCCTCGCGCAAGCTCGGCGAGCTCGACAACCGCGGCAGCCATTTCTACCTCGCGCTCTACTGGGCGCAGGAGCTGGCCGGCCAGGAGGACGACGCCGAGCTCGCGCAGGCGTTCGGCGCGCTCGCCCAGGCGCTCGCCGACGGCGAGCAGGCGATCGTGTCCGAGCTGGCCGCCGTGCAGGGCTCCCCGGTCGAGCTCGGCGGTTACTACCGGCCCGACCCCGAGCGCGCCACGGCAGCGATGCGTCCGAGCCAGACGCTGAACGCCGCGCTGAGCGCGTTTGCGGCCAACGACGCCTGAGCCCGTGCCCGAGGCGCCGCTCGAACCTCAGCCCGCGGGAGGGCGCCGGCCGGCGGGTGAGGGGTGGTTCGTGCTCAACGCTCGCAAGGCGAAGTGGCTGGAGGGCCACTTCGGCGCCTACACGCGGTTTGAGGGCGACGCACGGTTTCCGAGCGTCGGGATCAACATCGGCGTGCTCGCGCCCGGCCAGCCCGCCTGCTGGTATCACGGCGAGGACGAACAGGAGGATTTCCTCGTCCTGGCCGGCGAGTGTCTGCTGCTGATCGACGGCGAGGAGCGCACGCTGGGCGCGTGGGATTTCGTGCACTGCCCGGCCTGGACCGAGCACGTGTTCATCGGCGCGGGCCAAGCGCCGTGCACGGTCCTGGCGGTCGGCACCCGACTCAAGGACGACGTCGTCTACCCGGCGGCCGAACTCGCCCAGCGCCATAACGCCGCGGCGCCGCACAGCACCCGCAGTCCGGACGAGGCCTACGCGGGCTTGGCGCCCGACGCCGAGGTGCCCTACCGCGACGGCTGGCTGCCCGGCTAAGCGGACGCGGATATGGTGGGGCGTGCCCACCGTGCTCATCACCGGCGCCTCCCGCGGCATCGGTCAGGCGACCGCCTCGTGGCTGGCCGCGCGCGGGTGGGCCGTGATCGCCGGGGTCCGCAGCGCCGTTGACGGCGCCACGCTCGCCGTCGCAGCGCCGGGCCGGATCACGCCGGTGACCTTGGACATCACCGATCAGGCCCAGCTCGTCGCGTTGGCCGGCGAGCTGCCCCAGCGCCTGGACGCGGTGGTCAACAACGCCGGCGTCGTCGTCGCCGGGCCGGTGGAGGCGATCCCGGTGGCCGAGCTGCGCCGCCAGCTGGAGATCAACGTCGTCGGTCAGGCCGCCGTCACCCAGGCGGTGCTGCCGCGGCTGCGCGCCGCGCAGGGACGGGTGGTGTTCTCTCTTCGGTCTCCGGCCGCGTGGCCACTCCGATGTTCGGCCCCTACAGCGCGTCCAAGTTCGCGCTGGAGGCGATGGCCGACGCACTGCGGATCGAGCTGCGGCCGTGGGGGATTCGCGTCGCTCTCGTCGACCCCGCGCAGACCGACACCGACTTGTGGCGCCATGCCGAGGACGAGCTCGATACCACCTCCGCACAGCTCAGCGACGAGCACCGCCGACTCTATGCCCGCCACATCGAGGGCTTTCGGCGCACCATCCCCCGCTTGATGAAGGCGGCGGCGCCGGTCGATGGCGTCGCGGCCGGGCTCAGCGACCGCTGGCCGCAGGCCCGGTATGTGGTCGGCAGGCCCGCCCAGATGCAGGCGCTGCTCGCGCGGCTGACGCCGACACCGGTGCTGGATCGGATGC
>JALYZB010000137.1 GCA_030945945.1 Actinomycetota bacterium
CCTGTCGGACACACGATGAGCCTGATTCACACCTGCTACCGCATCCTGGACATCGACCGCTCGGTCGCCTTCTACTCGGCGCTCGGCTTCAACGAGGTCGCCCGCGCGCCGATCCGCGACGAGGCGATCAACGTCTTCATGGGCCTGCCCGATGACGGCGCCGAGCCCCGCCTGGAGCTCACCCACAACTTCGATCAGACCGAGCCCTACGAGATCGGCACCGGCTACGGCCACATCGCGATCACCACCGAGGATCTCGACGCGACCCTCGAGGCATTGTCCGGACAGGGCATCGAGCCCGAGCGCGCTCCCTACTCGGTTCGCGAGGGCGGCAGCCGGCTGTGCTTCGTCCGCGATCCCGACGGGTACCGCATCGAGCTGATCGAGCGCAGCTGAGCATGGTCGACACGGCCACCATGGGCAAGCTGCTGCAGCGCTTCGCGCAGGGGGTCGCTGCGCACGACCGGGAGAACCCCGGGCATCACAGCTGGGGCATCGGCATGGCCCAGTTCGACATCGAGCGTCTCCGCTTCGACGCGGGCGAGGAGGTCCTGCCCGGCATCGTGCTGCAGGCCGACGGCGGGGTGACCGGCAACTTCCGGGTCCTCTGTGACGGGGACCACGACCGCGAGGGCGAGCAGCAGGAGGAGGAGGTCGTGGACGCGGTCGCCTCCGGGGAGATCGCCGAGCCGGTCTACGCCGACGGTCCCGCGCCGATCCGCCCGCCGCTCTAGAAGCGCCGGGGTGGCGGGGCCAGGTCAGCCGCCCGAGGCGAGCTGACCGGCGCTGGGAATCGCGTCCTGGATCGTCTGGCCGTGACTGGAGGCCGTCTTGCCGATCGATGACAGCTGGGACTGAACGCCGCCGAGATCCGCGGCGCTGACGCTGCCGCCGGTGATCGAGCTGCGCAGCGCACCGAGCTTGGCCGCCACCGCGGTCAGCGGCGAGAACAATCGGCTCAGCAGCTTGCTGCTGCGGACGTCAACCGCGGCGAGGCGCAGCTCGTGCTTGATGAACAGCGCCGCGAGGCCGGCCTTGAGCAGGCTCAGCTTGTGCAGGAACGGGTGGCCGAACACGCCGGCGCGAAACGGCTTGTAGATGTAGCGGTGAAAGGCGCCGAAGGCCAGGCCGGCGTGAAACAGGAACTTAGTCTTGGCGAAGTGGGTCGTCCCGCTGGAGCTGGAGGCCCCGGCGGATCCTCCGGCCGACGAGCTCGAGTTTGAGCTCCCGCAGCCCGCCACGGCGAATCCGGCGACGCACATGCTGACGAGCGCGATCAGGGTGAGCTGGCGCATGTCGGGACGACCTCTCTGATTACCGCTGGACGAAGGGTGGCGCGAGGCCAGCATAACCCCACGGGCCGGGGGCCGGAGCTAGCCGGGATGGATATCCTCGCGCCCCATCGCCGCCCGGAGACTCACCGCCACCCGCGCCCGCCAGGGCACCTATTCAATCGTGGCCCGCGATCCGGACACGGGGGAGATGGGCGCCGCCGTCCAGTCGCATTGGTTCTCGGTCGGCCCGATCGTGCCGTGGGCACGCGCCGGCGTGGGGGCGGTCGCCACCCAGGCCAACGCCGAGCTGTCCTACGGCCCCCGTGCGCTGGATCTGATGGCGCAGGGGGTCCCGGCGCCCGACGCGCTCGCACGGCTGCTCGCCGAGGATGCGCTGCGCGAGTCGCGCCAGGTCGCGGCCATCGATGTCACCGGCCGGGTCGCCGCCCACACCGGTGACGCCTGCATGTCCGACGCCGGCGACTGCCAGGGGCCGGGCGTCTCCTGCCAGGCCAACATCATGGCCAACGAGCGTGTCTGGCCGGCGATGCGCGACGCCTTCGGACTCCAGGCCGGCTCGCTGACCGCGCGCCTGCTCGCCGCTCTGGACGCCGCCGAGGCGCAGGGCGGAGACCTCCGTGGCCGCCAGTCCGCGGCGATCGTCGTCGTGCCGGCGGCCGGCCGGCCGTGGGATACAGTCGTCTCGCTGCGCGTCGAGGACCACCCGGAGCCGTTGCGTGAGCTGGGCCGGCTGGTGCGACTGCACGACGCCTACGTCCAGGCCGGTCTTGGTGACCAGCGGCTGGCCGCCGGCGAGGGTGAGCTGGCCGCCGCGCTGTATCGGCGGGCCTGCGAGCTGGCCCCCGAGTGCGACGAGCTGCGCTTCTGGGCCGGAATCGGCGCAGCCACGATCGGGGACATGACCGCGGCGCTGGCCCATCTGCGGACGGCGATCGCCATCCAGCCGGCCTGGTCCGAGCTGCTGGCCCGGCTGCCGGCCGATGATGTGCCCGCGGCGGGCGCGCTGCGCGACGCTCTGCGCCTCGGTCGGTAGCGACACCACCGACGACGAGCTCATTCGCGCCGACGGTCGCGCACTGGCGCGG
>JALYZB010000155.1 GCA_030945945.1 Actinomycetota bacterium
TGCCGCCCGCCACACAGAAACCGTGCACCTTGCAGACCACGGGTTTGCTGCAGTCAAACAGCGTCATGAAGGCCCGGACGTTGCGGCTCATCATCGCGTAGTCGACCAGCGGATCCCAGGTCGCCGCCGGGTCGTGGTTGGCGGCCATCACCTCCGGATCAAGCGGCGAACCGGGGGGCGGCGCGTCCTCTGCGGGGCTCTGGAGCCGGCCCTGGTGCTCAGCACTCTCGACCAGGTCATAGCCGCCGCAGAACCCCTTGCCGCGACCCGAGAGCAGCAGCACGCGCACGGCGGGGTCAAGGTCGGCACGCTCGACCAGCCGGGCCAACTCGGCGATCACTGCGCGGTTCAGGCCGTTGCCGCGCTGCGGCCGGTTCAGCGTCAACCGCGCGATCGCGCCGCTGACCTCGTAGTCGATGCCGGTCATCGACGCACGGCGGCTCACGCCGGCAGCGCGCGGTCGACGATTGCCCGCGCGTCCACGCCCGCGGGCAGCGTGCCGTAGACGCGGCCGCCCGCGCCATCCAGCCGGGCGGCGCAGAAAGCGTCAGCGACAGCCGGTGGCGCATGGCGCACGAGCAGCGACGCCTGCAGCGCGACGGCCAGGTCCTCGACGACCCGACGGGCCTGGAACTGGCCGGCGGCCAGTCGCGCCTCACCGCTGGCGCCGTCACCGTCGGCGAACAGGGCGTGGATACTGTCGCGGGTCCGGACCAGGTGCAGGTCCAGACGGGCGTCGCCGCCGTGGGCGAGATCACACTCGGCCAGGAACGCCGGCAGTCCCTCGGGCTCACGGATGATCGCCCGCAGCACGTCAAGCGCGGCGACGTTGCCCGAGCCCTCCCAGATCGAGTTCAGCGGCGCGTCGCGGTACAGCAGGGCCATGCCAGAGTCCTCCACGAAACCGTTGCCGCCCAGGCACTCAAGCGCCTCGGCGGCGTGGCCGGCGGCCCGCTTGGAGACCCAGTACTTCATCACGGCGGTGGCGAAGCGGCGAAACGCTCCTGAGCCGGGCTCATCATAGGACCGAGCGACGCGCATCGCCGCCGCGGTCGCGGCCTCGGACTCGATCGCCAGATCGGCGAGCACGTTGGTCATCGCGGGCTGATCGACGAGCAGCGCGCCGAAGGCACGGCGATGACGCGCGTGGTGGATCGCCTCCAGAGTCCCGCGCCGCAGCCCGGTGCTCGCGCCCAGCAGGCAGTCCAGGCGGGTGTGGTTGACCATCCGGATGATCGCCGGCACGCCGCGCCCCTCCTCGCCGATCAGCCGCGCCTCGATGCCCCGGAACTCGACCTCAGAGGAGGGCAGCGAACGCGTGCCGAGCTTGTCCTTGAGGCGCTGGAACTCCATGCCGGGCCCGCGCTGCACCAGGAAGCACGAGAGGCCGCCCGGAGCCTGGGCGAGGACGAGGAACACGTCACACGGTGGATAGGAGCAGAACCACTTGTGGCCGTGGATTTCGTAGACGCGGCCACCGGCCGGCTCGGCCCGGGTGATGTTCGCGCGGACGTCGGAGCCGCCCTGGCGCTCGGTCATCGCCATTCCCGCCAACGCGCCCGCCGCGTAGTCGTTGTCGGTCAGCCGCGGTTCCCATTCGGCGGCGAGATCGGGGGCGCCCTCGCGCAGGGCCGGGATCGCCGCGTAGGTCATCGAGACGGGGCACATCACCCCGGCGTTGGCGTTTGACCACTGCGTGAACATCGCCGCGCGGACGACGTGCGCGCCGCGCCGGGGCTCTCGCCAGGGCAGGCTGTGGATCCCCCGAGCCACCGCCCCGCCGAGCAGCCAGTGCCAGGACGGGTCGAGCTGCACCTCATCGATCCGGCGCCCAACGCGATCGTGGGTCAGCAGCCGTGGCTCGTTGCGCTCGGCCCGGCGGCTGTGTTCGCGGGCCTCTGGGCTGCCGGCGGCCACGCCCGCCGCGCGGACCGCGTCCAGACCCCATTCCCCGCCCTCGCGGACGGTCGCCTCACGGAGCGCGAGGTCGGCGTCCAGCAGGCTGATCGGCTCCAGCGGGGGCGCCTGATTGATCACCTCGCGAGCCGGGTCGACGGTCTCAAGCGGCGCCATGGCCGTTCCTTTCCGTTTCGTAGCGGTGAACCTTAATTCACATTAGTGAATCGACATTCACGCTGCAAGCCATCCGCCTCACGCCAACAGCTCAAACCGCACCGCGAGCGCCCGGTAGGTTTCAGCTGCACGCTGATCTCGGGTGACCAACGGCAGATCATGCTCTCTCGCGGCGGCGCCCACCAACGCGTCATACACCGCGCCCCCGGCCACGCCGGCGCTCACCAGTTCGTCGGTCAGATTCGCGGACGCGGCCGCGCCCAGGTACTTGGTGTGCGGAAAGCTGACCGCCAGGAGACGGGCCACCGTCTGCGGGTTGCGACGCGCCGGCGGCGGCAGCCGAGTGAGCACCGAGTAGGTCTCAAAGGCCGCGTGCCCGGACAACCCGAGTGCCCGATCGCCGATCGCATCATGCGTCGACTCGTGCTGGGAGTGATCGGCGACGCTCAGCGCCACCGCGACGCTGGTATCGACGAGCGCAACCGCGTCAACGCCGACCGGCATCTCGCGCCGCACGGACGAACGCGTCGTCGATGCCCGCCCCTTCGGCGGGAATCACCAGCCGACCGTTGCGCTCCTCAATTCGCTCCCCGGTGACCGGTTCGACGCGCAGGACGTTTCCGTCGGCCGTGAGCTCGACCTCCCCGGGGCGAAAACCCAGCTCGTCACGGAGCTGCTTCGGGATGACCACCCGTCCTGCCTGATCAATGGTTGCTCGCATGCCTGGAAGCTACCACACGCATACCATTCGAAGTGACACGATCGCCTGGCTGCGACTTCGTGGTGCTTGGCTAACCCCGGTCGGTCACGCCGCGGCGGTGGCCAGGGTGCGTTCGGCGACCCGGTCGGTCGCGTCATGGGTTCCGGCGAGCAGTCGGCGTGAGAGCTGTGCGCGCCGGAAGAACGGCGGCGCGTCGTGCTCCCAGGTGGCACCGATTCCACCGTGAACGTTGACCATCGCCCGGGCCGCGAAGTCCAGCGCGCCGCCGGCGGCGCACCGCGCCGCGCTGACGGCGAGCGGGAACTCGTCGGGCGCCGCGCCGCGGGCCCAACCGGCGTAGTACTGCAGGCCCCGGGCGTTCTCCAGCCGGCGCAGCACCTCGGTCAGCTCGTGCTTGAGCGACTGATAGGAGTCGATTGCCCGGCCGAAGGTGAAGCGCTCCTTGGGCGTACGCCACGCTCACGTCCAGGCACGTCTGCACCGCTCCGATCGACTCGGCGACGATGAGCGCGTGCGCCAGGTACCAGGCGTTGGCCAGCTCCCCGGCCCCGACCGCGAGCCGACGGCCGGTCGCCCCGTCGAGGCTGACCTGTCCGAGCGAGCGGGTCGCTT
This sequence comes from Actinomycetota bacterium, assembly GCA_030945945.1. Next base: position 3,407 of record JALYZB010000155.1, read on the forward strand.
CATAGCGGAAGGCGGACTCGACGGTGACCCCGTCCGCCGAGGCGTCGATCGCCGCGGCCACCGTCCGCGGTGACGCCCGGTGACGAGCAGCTCCGCACCGGGCGCATCCGGAACGAAGGGGACCGTGCCGGTGAGGGTGACGGTGTCGCCTTCGACGCTCGCCTGCGGTGCGTCGGCCCGGCGCAGGCCCTGGGCGGCCTCGACCGTCCAGCGCGCCTCGGTGTCCCCCGGCGGACGTGCCGGGACATAGACCGGACGCAGCTCGCCGGCGCCGACCGCCTCCAGCGCCTCGTGGCCGGCAGCGTCGAGCAGCGCGGTGGCGGGAATCAGGCCGATCAGCGGAACCGAGGCCAGCACGCGGCCGCACTCCTCGGCCACCAGCAACGCATCGAACGCGCCTAGGCCCGCGCCGCCGTGCTCCTCGGACACCAGCAGGCCGGGCCAGCCCGCCTCGCAGGCGACCGGCCACAGGTCGGGCAGCGCATCGGGCGTCTCGAGCGCCTCGCGTGCAGCCGCGATCGTCTGGTGGCGCGACAACGATCCGCGCACGGACTCGCGCAGCAGGATCTGCTCGTCAGAGAGTGCGAAGTTCATTTGGCTGCCCCCTCCTTCTCCATCGCGCGCAGTTCGCTGAACGGCACGCCCTTGTCCAAGCGCGGTTCGGGGGGAGTCCGAGCACTCGCTCACCGATCATGTTGCGCAGGATCGCCTCGGTTCCCCCCGCCGACTTCAATCCGGGCAGGAACGAGATCAGGTAGCTCCACTCGTTGTCGGCCGCCAGCGCATCGGGGCCGACGATGTCGGCGCCGAGATCCGTCGCGGCAATCGCCGCGTTGACCATCGTCACCTTGGCCAGACCGGCCTCGGGGCCGGGGATCTGACCCCGCGCCAGGGCGGTCAGCGCGCGATAGCCGTTGAAGCGCACGGCCAGCAGGTCGGTGATTACCTCACCGAGGCGCTTGCGGACCTCGGCGTCCCCGGAGGCCTCGGCGTCCGCCTTGATCGTCTCGGCCAGCCGGGCCGGGGATCCGAGCCCCCCGGAGCCAAATCCGATCGTCAGCCGCTCGTACATGAGCACGGTCAGCGCCGTGCCCCAGCCGTTGCCGACGCCGCCAACGACCGCGTCGGCGGCCAGCTGGGCGTCGTCGAAGAAGACCTCGTTGAACTCCGCCTCGCCGGAGATCTGGCGCAGCCCGCGCGCGGTGACGCCCGGGCATCCATCGGCACGATGAACATGGTCATGCCCTTGTGCTTGGGCACGTCGGCGTCGGTGCGGGCCAACAGAAGGCCATGGGCGGCGAACTGCGCGTTGGTCGTCCACACCTTCTGACCGTTGAGCGTCCAGCCGCCGTCCTCGTTCTGACGCGCGCGAGTCTGGACGGCGGCCAGGTCAGACCCGGCCCCCGGCTCGGAGAACATCTGACACCACACCTCATCGCCGTGGAGCATCGGGCCCAGGTAGCGGCTTCTCTGCTCGTCGGAGCCATGCGCGATCAGACACGGTCCGAGCATCCCGATCCCGATCACGTCCAGGATCCCCGGAACACCCGCCCGTTCGATCTCCTGGTTGACGGTGACCTGCTCGATCGGCCCCTGCCCGCGACCGCCGACCTCCGCCGGCCAGGTCACCGCAGCCAGGCCGGCCTCGGCG
>JALYZB010000182.1 GCA_030945945.1 Actinomycetota bacterium
GGGCCTCAGTGCCAGTCAGGCCACGTCGGCCGGGCGCCGCGCGACCCCGGTGGCCTCTGCCGCGCGCCCGACGGCCGCGGCCACAACCTCGACGACGTCACGGTTGAACACGCTCGGGATGATGTACTCAGCGTCCAGTTCATCGTCGCTGACCACCCCGGCGATGGCGTGCGCGGCGGCTAGCTTCATCTCTTCGTTGATCGTGCTGGCGCGGACATCCAGCGCGCCGCGGAAGACGCCTGGGAACGCCAACACGTTGTTGATCTGGTTTGGATAGTCCGAACGGCCGGTGGCCATGATCGCAACGTCGGTGGCAATCTCCTCGGCGCGCACCTCTGGGACCGGGTTCGACATCGCGAACACGATCGGCTTGGGCGCCATCGTGCGTACAGCCGCCGCCGACACTGCACCCGGGCCAGACACGCCCACGAGCACGTCGGCGCCCGGCAGCAGGTCGTTGGCCATCCCCCGCTCGCCACGCGGGTTCGTGGCCGCCGCAAGCTCCATCCGCCTGGGGTCGAGACCGGCCCGGCCCGCATACAGCGCACCCTCGAGATCGCAGACGACGATCTCGCGCACGCCGTGGGCGAGCATGATCTCAGTACAGGCCGATCCCGCAGCGCCCGCGCCTACGACCACGACCCTGAGATCAGCGACGCGCTTGTCGACGACCCTCAGCGCATTCATTAGCGCCGCGAGCACCACGATCGCGGTGCCGTGCTGGTCATCGTGGAACACCGGAATATTGAGCTCGGCGCGTAGGCGCCGCTCGATCTCAAAGCAACGCGGCGCCGAGATGTCCTCCAGGTTGATCGCACCAAACGTCGGCGCCACCCCCTTGACGATGTCGACGATTTGGTCCACATCCTTCGTCGCCAGGCATAGCGGAAAGGCATCGACACCGGCGAACTCCTTGAACAGCATGGCCTTGCCCTCCATCACCGGCATCGCAGCCTCGGGGCCGATATCGCCCAAGCCCAGTACGGCCGTCCCGTCTGAGACCACCGCCACCGTGTTGCCCTTGATGGTCAGCGACCAGGCCCTTTCGGTTCTCTGCTGGATGGCGGTGCACACCCGGGCGACGCCCGGCGTGTAGGCCATAGAGAGGTCATCGCGCGTCTTGACCGGGCTCGTGGGGTTGACCTCGATCTTGCCGCCCAGGTGCATCAGAAACGTGCGGTCAGAGACGTGCTCCACCGTGACACCCGCCAGACCCCTGACCGCCGCCACGACCGCCTCGCCATGCGTGGAATCCACGCACGCCACGGTCACGTCGCGCACCACTTCACCGCCCTCGACCCGCACGAGGTCGATCGCGCCTAGGATCGCGCCGGTCTCGCCAATCGCGCCAGCGACCCTCGCGAACGCACCCGGTCGCTGCGGCCCGCGCACGCGTAGGGTGATGCTGTAAGACGCCGATGGCTGAATCACGGACGGGCCGCCGTCCCGCCCCCCCGTGCGATCGAGGCTATCGGGCGTCATCACGTGGTCTCAATTGGTAAGCGGCGCAGCGGCCAACATCGGGTCCGTCTGGCGCTCAAGCGCGACATTCGCTGATCGTACCCTTGTGGCTTGCCACGGAGCCCACCAATCAATCTCCAAGCCCGGACCAGCTGGCGTGTTTCGACTCGGAACGTCGACGCACACGCGGACCGGGGGCTCGATCCGATCAACCGGCCGCGATTGGATCATGGTCCAAGCTGAAGTGGACCTGTCCCGATTGCACCACCCCTGAGATCGTCACGGTCCATGGAGTTGAGCCAGGCCTTCGATTCGACCGAGGTGGGACCGGTCCTCCGCGAGGTGATGTCGGCAGCGAGTCGATATCTCGCCGAGATCGACTCGCTGCCCGCGAAGGAGCCGGGCGCTGAGGCTGCCGCCGCGTTTGACCGTGCCCTGCCCGAGTGTGGGCAGGGCGCCGAGGAAGCGGTCAGAGACCTCGCCCACTACGTCCGCGGCGGCGCGGTCCACGTCGATGGTCCGCGCTTCTTTCACCTGGTTGCTGGCGGAAGCACACCGGCAGCCCTTGGCGGGGACCTGCTGTGCAGCGTGTTTGACCAGCACGCCTTCGCCTCGATGTCGTCGCCCGCCGCCGTCCGTCTCGAACAGGCGATGATCGGCTGGCTGAAGGATTTATTCGAACTGCCGCCCGAGTTCGGCGGCGTGATGGTGACCGGTGGAACGATGGCTAACGTCACCGCCCTCGCCACAGCACGGCAGTGGTGCCTTAGCCGACTCGGTGTGGACGCCGCCGAGGCAGGTCTTGGCGATGCTCCTGGCTTGCAGATCCTCAGCAGCGGCTTCGTGCACTCCTCGGTGTACAAGGCGGCCTCGATACTCGGCATTGGGCGGGCGAACGTGAGGACCTTCGCGGCCGACGCGAGCGGCCGCGTGGACCTCTGCGGGCTGGAGCAGGCGCTGCAGCAGCTGGACGGGCGACCCGCGATCGTGGTGGCCAACGCGGGCGAGGTCAACGCCGGAGACTTCGACCCGATCGATCAGATGGTCGACCTGGCCGATCGCCACGACTGCTGGTGCCATGTTGACGGGACCTTCGGTCTCTTCGCCCGAATCAGTCCGCGCCTGCGTCACTTGGCGGCGGGCGCCGAGCGCGCTGACTCGGTCACCGCCGACGGTCACAAGTGGCTCAACCTCCCGTTCGACACCGGATTCTGCTTCGTGCGAGAGGATCGTCTGTTCTCGGAAGTGTTCGCGCTCGAGGGGGCTTACCTCAAGGACGACCCCGACGCCGCCGGCATGCTCGGGTTGCGCGGCCCGGAAATGTCGCGCCGGGCACGGGCGCTGCCCGTCTTCGCCACGCTCGCTGCCTACGGACGCGAGGGCTATCGCCGCCTCGTAGAGCACGGCGCCGAGCTCGCCGCTGAGCTCGCCGCACAGGTTGAGGCCTCCGAAGACTTCGAGCTGCTCGCCCCAGCCACGTTGTGCATCACCTCGTTTCGCTACTCGCCGCCAGGGCTCGACAAAGAACAGCTCAATCGCCTCAACGCGCGGCTCGGAGAGGCCATCCTGCGCGATGGACGGCTCTATATGGGAACGACTGTGTTCGGCGGACATGTCGCGTTCAAGCCCGCATTCGTCAACTGGCGCACAACCTCGCGGGAGATCGGGCTCGTCCTGCCGACATTGCGCGAGCTCGGACGGGATCTGCCGCGCCGAGAAGACGAGGACGCAGGATGAGGCGCTTTCGACAGGTTGATGTGTTCTCCGCCGGGGGGCCGGTCGGGAACCCCGTGGCCGTGGTCGTCGATTCCGAGGGTCTGAGCGACGAGAAGATGCAGACGTTCGCACGGTGGACGAACCTGTCGGAGACGACCTTCCTGCTTGCGCCGACCGACGCCCACGCCGACTACCGGGTACGGATCTTCACTCCGCAGCACGAGATGCCCTTCGCTGGACATCCGACGCTCGGCTCCTGCCACGCGTGGCTTGAGACGCATCCCGTCCCCACACGTGGCGAGAAGATCGTCCAAGAGTGCGAAGCGGGGCTCGTGCGGCTGCGGCGCAGCGACGACGGCCTTGCGTTCGTCGCGCCCCCTCTCCGCCGGTCTGGGCCACTCGATCCCCAGACGACTGCGCAGATCGCACAGATGCTGCGGCTATCAGCAGAGGAGATTCTGGACGGCGCCTGGGTCGATAACGGCGCCGGCTGGGCGGGCGTGCTGCTGCGCAACGCGGAGATGGTGCTCGCCCTCCAACCCACAGCGGTGGAGATCGACATCGGCGTGATCGGACCACACCCGTCGGGGCAGCCGGCCGATTTTGAGGTTCGGGCGTTTTATCCGAAGGACGGGTCCACCGCCGAGGACCCGGTCACCGGGAGCTTGAACGCCGGACTCGCAGAATGGCTGATCGCCGGCGGACGAGCGACCGCCCCGTATCAGGTGCGTCAGGGTACGGCGATTGGACACGATGGGCGGGTCTTCATCTCCCAGGACGAGGCGGGCTCGATCTGGGTTGCCGGGACGACGACGACGCTGGTCACGGGGACGGTCGATCTGTGATGCCGGCTCGGAGCCCGACCACACAGGGTGTGGTTCCCTTCGGGCTGATCGCGAACGCGAAGGTTCCGCTCGCTCGCCCCCAGAGAGCCCCGATGCCAGGTCCCTCCCCCGCCAGCCGCGCCACCGAGCACATCGAGTCGGCCGCTCTAGCCGACGCGCTGTCGGACTGGACGACCCGACCGGGCCCGACCTACAGCCGCCTGGCCGACGCCATTGCCGACGCGATCGCCCAAGGGCACCTCGGGCTCGGGTCCCGGCTGCCCTCTGAGCGCGCGCTCGCGACGCACCTGCACGTCGCACGGGGCACCGTTGTCGCCGCCTACGACGCGCTGCGAGCTCGCGGAGTTGTGCACACGCGCCGGGGCAGCGGAACCGTCGTACAAAGCCGCGCAACCAAGGCCCGCGCGCACCGCGCCCCCCTACTTTCGCGCCTCGTCGACGGCCACGAAGCGCCGATCGACCTGGCCCTCGGCGCTGCGACGCTCGAGGAGTCCGAGCTCGCTGACGTCACCGTTTCGCTGCGAGAGGCATCCAGGTTGCTGCCGGCTCACGGGTACGCGCCGCTCGGAGTGGGCGCTCTTCGCGCTCAAATCGCCGACCGCTACACCGCGCGAGGAGCGCCGACAACGGTCGATCAGATCCTGATCACCACAGGCGGCCAGAGCGCTCTCAGCCTCATCGCGGCCACGCTCGTGCAGCCGCACAGCCGCGTCCTCACCGAAAGCCCAACCTACCCCGGCGCGATCGAGATCTTCGTCCGCGCCGGGGCGCGAGTCGACGGCGTGCCACGCGATCAGTCCGGGCCGATCATCCAATCGCTCGAACAGAGACTCCACGACGGTGCGACCCGACTCCTGTACGTGATACCGACCTGCCACAACCCCACCGGCGGAGTCATGAGCGAGGAGCGGCGCCGAGCCATCCTGCGACTCGCCCGAGACGCCGGTGCTGTGGTGGTCGAGGACGGAGTGATGGAGGAACTGGCTCATCGAGCCCCGCCTCCGTCGCTGGCCGCGCTCGCGCCGGATCGGGTGATCACGACCGGGTCGCTCTCCAAGACCATTTGGGGCGGACTGCGGATCGGCTGGATCCGAGCCTCGCCAGAGATGATCCTACGCCTCGGGCGGGTGCGAGCGAGCTTCGAGCTTGGCTCCCCCGGCGTTGAGCAGGCAGCCGCACTACAGATCATCGGGCGCTACGACGACCTGCTCCGATCCCGGCGGGCGCTCATCCGCGAACGGTTGGATGTGCTCTGTCACGAACTGCGCACTCAGCTTCCCGACTGGACCTTCCCGGCCCCACGTGGAGGACTATGCGTGTGGGTCAAGCTGCCCCATGGGGACGCCGACACGTTCGCGCAACTCGCGTTGCGCCGCGGGGTGGCAGTCGCGTCCGGCCGGACCACCGCGCCCGGCGAGGAGTTCCTGTCCCATCTGCGCCTCGCCGCGGGCCCCTCGCCGGCGCTGATCCGTGAGGGTGTGTCTTGCCTGGCGATCGCCTGGGACGAATTCCTGGCCATCGATGCAGCCTCCCGGCCGCAGCGCGTGGTGGTGTGAGATGGCCACTCAGCATCCGCTCGGGGAACGCGTGGGCCCGCGCAACTTTCATCAACCACACCCATAAGCCCAGGAGGTCCCGTGAGAAAGATCAATCTCGACGCTGCGCTGGCCATGTTCGACGAGCATTGGAGACCACGGATCATCGGGACCGTGAACTCGAGCAAGGTGCAACTCGCCAAGTTCGCTGGTGACTTCATCTGGCACCAGCACGATGAGTCAGACGACCTCTTCCTGGTGCTCCACGGGCGCCTGCTCGTCGACCTTCCCGACGAGACCATCATGCTCGAAGCCGGAGAGATGCTCATCGTTCCGGCCGGGGTCAGACATCGTCCCCGCGCCGAGCAGGAGGTCTACGTGTTGAACATCGAGGCGGGCGGCACCGTCAACACTGGCGATGCCGTGGAGCCGGGCAGCCTGACCGCTCCTGAGCAAAACCTATAGCCAAAGCATGCTAGAAGCTTCGGCCTTCTCTCCGAAGCTTGTCTCGGCGGCGGCCGGGATGAGACTCGATTCTGCTTCCGCTCGCCGTCTCCGATACTGAGGCGTGAATCGCCCACGTGCGTGCTGACGTCGAGCACCTCGGCCAGCATCTCGGCTGGCCATCGCGCACGATCGACCCGGACACTGGGCGCCGGTTCATCGCTCGCTACGACGCCCGCGAAGCCGGCCGGCTGCTCCCGCTCGGTGCCTTTGCTCGCCAGAGCGTGACGGGCGGTGCCGTGCTGATCCGAAACGCCGCGAACATGACCGCGAGCGGCGCCTCGACGTAGAGCGCGGTCCCGCTCGCAACCGCGAGACCTCCCGCTTCGACGACGGGTGTCTTAGCTGGTGGCGACGGGACGACGGAGACACCGGACGACGCTATCGCCAGCGCCACCGTGCCAGGCAGGGCCAATCGGGGCCACGGGTAGGGCCACTGCTATGCCTCGCGGCAGTGGATCGAGATCCGGTCGGGATTGGCCCTGTCTGCCGGATCGCCCCGGTCATACCTTCGCCGCTCGAAGGTCCGGCGGACGTCCGCCGGACACTGATCTATCGAGGCGGAGGGCCCAGCGTTGATAGCACGAAATCGAGACACCCAGGTCCTCGTCGCCTCGACCTTGATCAACACAGGTGGTGACGGGCTCTACATCGCGGGAAGCGCTCTGTTCTTCACCAAGGGCCTCGGCCTCCCCGTCGCCCAGGTCGGCCTCGGCCTGACCTGCGCGGGACTGCTCGGACTGACCGCCGGGATCCCGATCGGGCGTCTCGCGGATCGTCACAGTCCGCGCGACATCCTGATTCTCATCCAACTCGTCCAGGCCGCTGCGATCGGCTCCTATGTGCTCGTCGGCCGCTCGCTGCCGGCCTTCATCGCCGTCGCGACGGTGGTCATCGCCGGGATGCAGGGTGCCGATGCCGCCAAGGGTGCTCTCGCGGGACAGATCGGGCGTGGCGATCCGGTCACCCTGCGCGCTCTCATGCAATCGGTGAGCAACATCGGGATCTCCGCGGGGACGGTCTGCGCGGGGTTCCTCATCGCCGGCGGGACACACTTTGACTATCAGCTGTTGATGCTCGCTGACGCAGGCTCCTTCCTAGGGGCCGCTGTTCTCCTGGTTGCGCTTCCGCACGTCTCCGCGGATGGCCCCGCGGCGTCCGGGTGGCGAGGTCGCCGGTGGATCGCTCTCAGGGACCGCCCGTACCTGGCGCTGACGACGGCCAACTGTGTCATGTCGCTTCAGTACTTCGTCCTTGCGTTCGCGATGCCGCTGTGGGTGATCGGGCACACGTCAGCTCCACGGTGGCTGATCAGCCCGATGCTGTTGACGAACACTGTCCTGATCGTCGTACTGCAGGTGCGGTTCAGCCGCGGGACGAAGCGGCCAGAGGGTGCCGGCCGCTCGGCGCGACGTGCCGGGGCAGTGCTCGCCGTCGCCATGATCCTCTACGCCGCTGCCGGGGGACGGGCGCAGACGGCCGCGATCGCCCTCCTGATCGCGGCGGTTCTGGCGCACTCGGTGGGCGAGCTCCTCCAGAGCTCAGGCTCATTCGGAATTTCCTATGGCCTGGCCGCCCCCGACGCGCTGGGCGAGTACCTCGGCGTCTACGGCCTCGGGATGGGGATATGCCGGGCGGTGGCACCCGCCGTCCTTGCCTTCACCTGTCTGCAGCAGGGCGCAGGCGGCTGGATCGCCCTGGCCGTCGTATTCGCTATGAGCGGCCTCGCCACGCCGGCTCTCGTTAGGTGGGCCGGCCGTCGCGCGGCTGATACGGAACCGGAGGTCGAACGAGCTGCCGAGGGCGATCTCGGTCTGGCGTCGAGTTGCTAGCGGAAAGTGAGAGCGGCGCTGGGTCTCGCATCGCGGCTCGTCTTGAGTCCGCGCGCCTTATCCTCGCTCCGCTCCT
>JALYZB010000222.1 GCA_030945945.1 Actinomycetota bacterium
GGGGTAGCAGGCGGCGTTGACGCCGCCTGCTACTACTGCGCATAGTAGCTGTCGCCGCTTACCGGCCCGCGTCTACGTGGCGCCGGGCCGCATCGGCTTCTGTGGCCAGCCGCATCACCGTCTTGAAGAACTTGGGTGACTGGCCCTCGAAGAGCCGATCGGCCGTGAAGCTCTTGATCGTCGCGACAGCGCCGGCAGTCTCGTCAAGCGTGGGCCGCACAACCGAGCACACGGGCAGGTCACGAATGAAGTGGCTCGGCTCGGGCAAGATCAGATTGGTCTGGGTCGCTTCGCCGCCGTGGGCGTTGAGGTCGGGGAACACCACCCCGGTCTCGGGGTCCGCGACGCCGGCCAGGGTGCCAGACACGGCGTTGCCCGCCTTGTCGTGCCACAGCGAGAAGTGGTTGGTCTCGACGCCCCCGATCGCCACGACGATCCGCAGAACCTCCAGGCCCGATGCCTTGAGCGCCATCGTGCTGTACAGGCTGGAGCCGCCCTGTTCGATGTAGGCGAAGTGAAACCCAGCCGTGTTGGCGATCGCCTGCATTCGGCGCGCCTTCGCGTCTTTCGGCGGATTCGGCTGGTCCTGGCTGGGAGGCGTGTCCTGGTCGCTCAGGGGGATCGCCGGCTCATTGTGAATCGTGACCGCCTGGGGAAACGTCCCGCCATGATCGGCGTCTCGGCCGCTGCGGTAGCGCGTGTACCAACTGGTGTCGACATCGAGCGCCAGGAGGTTCGTCAGCCGGCCAATCTGCTTGGCTCCGGTCGCCTTGCTGCTGGGCAGCTTGCGAAACTCGTCGAGGTTGACCGTCGGCGCGCCCTTGGAGCTCAGATAGGCGTTGAGGAAGGCGGCATGGCTGAGCTCGTCGTCGGTGTTGTCGGAGATGTACTGAGACATGTCGGCGTCGAGATTGGACAAGGCGGCGATGTAGGCCTTGTTGCCGCCGTTGGCTCCCCCGAGCTCGTTGTATTGCTGCCAGAGATCGCTCTCGATGATCTCCGCGGCGGCCAGAAAGCGCAGGATGGCGACATCCCCGTCGATCAGCCGGCTCGAGCGGGCGATCGCCCCGGTGGCGAACAGCGCCCCGCCGGGCACCGCCGCGACACCCGCGACACCCGCTCCTATCAGGAACGAGCGTCTCCCCACGACGCGATGCCACATTTCCTGGACATCCTCGGCATCGGTCACGCGGACTCGCGTCTCGGTGAACCTGGGAGTGCCTTGCTCGTGCATGTGGTTGTCCTTCCAGTCGCGGGACGATGGCTACTATGCGTCGTAAGCACTTAGACGACGGCCACGGCTCATTCCTTCCTGCGCCAGCGCGAATTGGTTCTGACCCGTGGGAAGCGGCGCTCACCGCCCCGGGGCCATACCGTCAGCGTCGGGTTGGGCGACACGGTGAGCCCAGACGAGCGCACCTCCGTGAGCTCCGTGTGCAGACACCCACGGTTAGGTCAATCGGTGGGGGTGCCGGTTGGCCGCAGACGCTGGGCGCTGGTGATCGTCACCGCGACGCGGCGAATCGCTACAGGCCGATCGTCGCACCCGTCAATGTCAGGAGACATCACGCAGAACGCAGCATCCGCACCCGTTGTGCGAGGCCCATCGCGTCAACGAGCCGTTGCCACCGGGCGCGAGCCCGCGTCATTCAACTGGCCGGCCGCGACCGCGGTGGGCCTCGCCGTGGCGGCCGGCGTCAGTAATGCGCTGGCCTCGACGTCGATCTTCGGGGTCGACCCCAGCCCGGCCGCGACGAACCTAACGGCGAGCACGGCGATGTCACCCACCGACGTCGACCGTTCCCGTGAAGGCTCGCGCGGTATCGGAATCCTCTCGCCGGCGTGTGCGCCGTCAATCTCGCGCCGAGTGGCGACCCGGCCTGGAGCGCCGGATCCGCCATCGTTGGAGGGTGATCAGTTTGATCCATCCGTCTGCGCGCTCGCCGATTGCACGAGATCACGGCGATCCCGTCGCGCTCGGCCGGCTGCGCACGCTCGCGTTCGGTGACCCTGCGACCATCCCCCGCTGGTTGGTCAACACCGCAGGGTCAGGGCCGGTTTCGTGCGCTTGATTCCACCTACGACAATGCCGAGTGGCAAAGTCCCCCGGGGTGTTGACAGATACTATGCACGGTCGTAGGCTTGGGCAAGGCCCCCCCAAGTCCCGGGCGACCCCGGTGCTCCTTCCGGGGCCGCCCGGGCGCTCAGCCTCTTCGGCCACCACGGTGTCGGTCGCGCACTTGAAGTTGGGGACGTTCGTGTCAACGGGACGGGCCGCACGCGTTTACCCGTCCCTCAAGGACACGGGCACCACGTCAACGATCACCAGCGCCCCCTACGAAGGATCGTAGGTCTGGTATCGTGCCGCTGGATGGTGGCCAAGTATCAGCCCGTTCCCCCCGCGCTGCACGAGCTCGAGTCCGAGGTCATGCAGGAGCTGTGGGCAAGCGGTGAGACCTCGGTGAGGACGGTGATGGAGGCGCTGAACCGCGGAGCGACGAAGGCGCGTGCCTACACCACCTATATGACGGTCATGGCCCGACTGCACCGCAAAGGGCTGCTGGACCGTCGTCGCGAGGGAAAGACTGACTTCTACAGGCCGGTGCTCTCGCGCGAGGAGTACCTTGAACGGAGAGCGGGCACCGAGGTCGAGGCCCTGGTCCACGAGTACGGCGACCTCGCGCTGACGCATTTTGCCCGGCAGATGTCCCAGATCGACCCGAAGCGCCTGCGAGCGCTTCAGCGCCTTGCCGGCAAGCACTGAGCGGTCGCTCGGCCGCCCGCATGCCCGTTGGCTTTACCCGCTGACGATCGTGATCGCTGGCCTCGGGTTGCTCGCGACGTTGCAGGCGCTGGTGATCGCCTACACGTCAATCCGCGTCGGGTCCGCCGCCGGCCACCGCGTGGTCGTGCTCGGGTTGCGGCTGACTTACCCCCGGGTCAACTTTAGCGGCGCAGTGATCCTCCTGCTCGCCTGCGCTGGCCTCGTGGCGATCGTCCGCGGATGCGCGGCAGCGCTTCGGTTGCTCCGCACACAGAAGCGCTTCCTGGGCGACCTCTCAGTAGACGGTCCGCTGTCCGGGCGCAACGACGTCATCGTCTTTCGGCACACGCGGACGCAGGCTTTCTGTGCCGGCTACCTACGCCCGTGCGTGTACGTGTCCACCGCGACCCTCGACGCCCTGACCCCGGCTGAGCTGCAGGCGGTGCTGGCGCATGAGAACGAGCATCGGGCGCGCCGCGATCCGCTGCGCATCGCATCGGCCCGGGTGCTCGGTCACGCTCTGTTCTTCCTGCCGGCCTTGGGCCGGCTCGTCGAGCGCTACGCCGAGCTCGCCGAGCTGCGCGCCGACGCCGCGGCCGTTCGCGCAACCCAAGGAGATCGCGCACCATTGGCCTCGGCGCTCTTGGCCTTTGACCTCACGGCGCATCCCGGCCTCGGCATCGCGCCCGACCGAATCGACCACCTACTCGGTCAGCAGATCGCCTCACGAATCCCCCGCGCTTGGATCCTGCTCGCCGCGCTGACTCTTGTCCTCATCTGCGCAGCGACCGTCGTCGTCGGGCAGTCTGCCTCGACGGGCCTGACGCTCAACCTACCCGTGCTCTCGCGTCAGCCCTGCATCTTGGTGCTCGCCGCATTGCCCCTGGCGGCCGCTGGCGCCGCGCTGGCGCGTTTCTACGCTGACCGACGCCGCGTGCTTTCGCTTGCGTGACCCGTTGCTGATCGCCTCTGGTCCTGCGCGACAGGAGTCACTCTGACGCGCGTCCGAGGGTCGTGGCGCCGGGTTAGGCTCGCGCGCCAAGCGCTGCAGCGCCCGACGCCGCGCCGGGTCAAGGCTCGCGATCTGCTGTGCGAAGTTGCTCAGCGCGACGTCACCATATTGAGCGACGAGGTCCTCGACCTGAGAGCGGGCTCGCAGCTCCACATACTCGTCCCGGCCGTGACGCGGAGCGTAGAAGTCGGTCTTGCCCGCACGGCGACGTAGCAGCACGCCCTTCTTGTGCAGTCGCGCCATGATCGTCATGTACGTCGTGTACGCGCGCACCTTGCTCGTACGCTTGTTGACCGCGTCCATCACCGCCCGAACCGGAGCTTCACCGCTCGCCCACAACTCCTCCATCACCTCTGCCTCGAGCTCATGCAGCCGCGGCGGGGTACGGTCGTGTGTCGTGTCAGCTCCCTGAACGCTCATCTACGACGCAGTGTAGCAATTAAACTGGAGCTCCGCGGCGGAGGAACTTGTCTGGCATCGGTCTGTGCGCCGGCCGTCACGTCTCACCAGCAGATGGCCACATCGAGTGTTGGACAGCCGGGCACGAGCTCATCGACGCGGTTCCTACCGCCGCCCGCCGGGTCACGCCCGGCCGGCCGGGATCATCGCGGCGACCCACCCGTGTGCCGGGTGGCGGCTACTGCTGACCGGCGACCGGCTCCTGTCGCGGCGACGCCGCCCTACTAGCGATCCGCTCGGTTGCGCGTCGGTAGCACGCCGCGGCTTGCGCCTCGCGATCCAGCGCGGCGATGTGTGCGCAGAAAGCAAGGTGCTTGTCCGGACGCTCGGTATGGCTCCAGTTCACATACGACCAGGCGACCGCGGCGCACTCCTCCCGCCAGCTCACGTACACGTCGATCATCGCGTCGATGAGCTGGTTGAGCGGTGCCTGCGCGGGTGGTGACAGGGCGCGCCCTTCCTGCTGGGCGATGGCAACACCAAGCCTGAGATCCATCACCGCAGCTCGTACGCTGGCGCAACGGCCGTAGTAACCAGGCTGCCATCGGTGTCCAGCACGCGCCCGATCCCGTAGATCGCTCGCGGGGTAAAGACGAACGAGACGCACCTGCCGCAGGGAAACATCGCGCGGGGCGGGTGACGAGGTGGCTGGATCCAAGTGAGCAC
>JALYZB010000238.1 GCA_030945945.1 Actinomycetota bacterium
TTCGGGGAGCGACGCGCGGTACGGTTCGGAGACCATTGAGTTCACGCGGTAGCGCTCGTGCCGTCGGATCACATTGGCGCCGTGTTTGCCGATGCAGCGTCGGCCGCGCTGCCGCGAGGTCCGGGCCCTGGGTTCCGCGCATAGGAGGGACGCGACCCAGCGTCGCTGATGGACCTGCAACGCCGGCGTCGCAGGGCAGCTGCCTGTCGTCGCTATCGCAGCCCGCCGCTCGAAAAGCACGCGTGCCGCGGAGCCGAGAGAGCGTTTTCGTGTGCTGGCGGCGAACCGTGCGCCGTGCGGTGAGCCTTCGGAGTGGTTCTTACATCATGGGGGCGTACCTGCGGCTTCGGCCATCACAATCCGCGCGAGGTTGTCGGGGGCGAAGAATTCGGGGACGGGCACGGTGCCGCACAGAGCGCCGATGAACCGGTCCGTTTCGGGCTGGTTGGTCGCGAGCGCCCCGATCAGCGCTTGCATCTCGGGCTTTGGTGACTCGAGCGTCGCGAGCTGACTGTTGAGCTCGAACAGGGCCAGCGACGTGTCGTCGCGGTCGCGCTGGCTGGCGGCGAGAGCCATCTCCATGTTCTGCTCGCCGGTGAGCCCGGCGTGCACCGCTTCCGCGATCCGTTCGGCGTCGCGGAATGCGTCGGTGATACCGTGCGCGCCGATCGGGTCTTTGTGGTGAGCGGCGTCGCCGGCGAGCGCCCAGCCGGGCCCATAAGAGTGGCGGAAGTGGTTGGGGATCTGACCGCTGCCGACGAACCGCTCCTCGCGCGTCGCGCCGTGCATGCGCGCGGCGAGGTCTGGTGCGTGTTGCTCGATCGTGCGGGTGAACCGGCCCGGGATGTCCCTTCGCACTGCGCGGAATTCGGCGGCGGGCCATGCTCCGTAGACGCAGGTGAGCCCGTCGTGGGTGGGGATCTCGCCGAGCACGCACCCGGAACGGGGGAACAGCGTCCCCTTCGGCGAGTCGACAGCGCTCCAGTAGGAGTAGTAGGCGCAGGTCAGCAGCCCCTTGTCGCTGTAGACCGGGGCGTCCACGTGCTTGGCGACGGTCGAGTGCACGCCATCGGCGCCGATCACGATCGCCGCCGATTCGAGCAGCTCTGGGCCGCCGTTTCGGTTTGCCCGGATTCCGGTCACGCGATCGCCGTCGCGGAGCAGGCCGGTGACCGCGGCCCCCTCGCACAGCTCGGCACCCGCGTCGACGGCGGCATCGACGAGCAATTTGTCGAGCACGGTGCGTCGCGGCGAGTAGTGCTCGGAGATCCCGTCGACGGGGGTCGGCGTGCCGTCGAGCACCACTGGACCGAAGTCGGCGCGAAGTGATGGCCACACCGGCGGGCCGGTCGCGATCAGCTGCTCGAGCAGGCCCCAGCGGCGCAGCGCCGCGAGACCGTGCGGGTGGATGATGTGCGTGGACATGGTGTCGCTCGGGAATTTGGCCCGGTCGACGAGCAGCACGCGGTGGCCGCCGCGAGCAAGCAGCATTGCGGTGGGTGAGCCCGCGCAGCGGGCGCCAATCACGATTGCGTCATGCATGGTGGGTCTCCTGTTCGAGATGGACGCGGGCGCTGGCCCGAGCCAGGTGGCGCGAGGTCGCGTCGAAGCTCAGCGCGCGACCGGCGCGACGAGCGCTTCAGCGCGTGCCCATAGCCCCTTTAGCGCCGTCGCGACGCGTTCCGGCTCGGCGCGGTGCGGCGGATCGAAGTGGTGGCGATCGTCGTAGACCTCGACGGTGAAGTCCGGAAAGATGGTCGCGAGCCGTTCGGCCATCCGCTCGTAATAGTCGGGGTTGCTCAGCCCGCCGAGCGCGAAGTACACGGGACGGCCGAAAGTCCTCAGCACATCGAAGTCTAGCTCTCCGGTACGGAACGCGTGCATGAACGCTCTGATCCCAGGCGGGCGCTTGGCCATCCACGGCGGCGGCGGGCCGGGCGTCGGTGTCGGCGGTTGCACGCCGGGGCGAAGCTGGACGCGGACGAAGTCGCCCATCAGCTCGTCGTCGGGCAGTGCGCAGACGCGGTCGAAGTGGCCCCAGACACGTTGCTCTTGCGGGCTCCGCACGGCGTTGCCGGCCCACGCCGGCTCCATCAGCGACAGGCTCAGGAGCCGTTCGGGGTGACGCGCGGCGAACGCGAGCGACGACGCCCCACCCGCGGAGTAGCCGACGAGATGGAACCGCTCAAACCCGGCCTGCTCGGCGGTCCGGAGAACACCGGCGATCTCGACGTCCAGCGTGAAGCCGTCCGGCGGGCGCTCGCCGGCGTACATCTCGAGGTCCTTCGCGACCGCCTCGACGTCGTCGCCAAGCGCTTCCAGCAGCGATCCGTACGCCAGCCCGGCAGGCAGCACGCCACCGGGTAGCAGAATGATTTGTGATGTGTATTTGCTCATGCCGGCGACGTTACGCAGCCGCTTGCATGGCGGCAATGGGGCGATTGCCCTACCAGCGAACCAGCCCATGCTCGGAGGCAAACAACGTCGCCCCCGCCCTGGTACCCACACCGACCTTCTCGTAGATGTGCTCGACATGATGTCCAACGGTCTTGGGCGAGATCTCGAGCTCTCGCGCGATCAGGCGGTTGGAGCGGCCACGCGCCAGCAGTCGCAACACCTCGACCTCGCGCCC
Organism: Actinomycetota bacterium; assembly: GCA_030945945.1. The sequence continues at coordinate 2,633 of JALYZB010000238.1, forward strand.
GCTCAGCCCAGCCGGTCGCCGCGGCGCGAGTGCCGCCTGCCGGTGCCCCAGCGCTGCGAGCAACGCGGCGACGACGTCCCCATCAAGCCGGCCGCTTGAGACCTCGACGGTGAGGATCCCCGCGGCTTCCTCCGTACTGTGCGCCGGCCGGTGCGGACGTTCCTCGCGCAGAGCCTGAAATACGTCCGCGGCAGCCAGGATCCGCCCCGCAGTGCCGAGCTGCGCCGCGGACACGCCGCGGTGATAGCCCGAGCCGTCGAGCCGTTCATGGTGCATTCCGGCCAACGGCGCGAGCGACGCCAACGGCGGTGCCCGGGCGAGAATCCGCTCGCTCATGTACGCGTGCAAGCGGACCCGCTCCCACTCGCCCGCCCCGAGCCGGCCGGGCTTGTCCCACACGGCATTCGTGACCCCGACGCGACCGAGATCCTGCAGCAACGCGGCGCGACGGAGCCCGACCACGTCGACCTCGCCCATCCCCAGCCGCCACGCCGTCGCCTCGGCCAGTTCGGCCACCCCCGGACCATGGCCAACGAAGTACGGGGACTTCAGGTCCGCGAAATCAGCGAACGCCGCGCACGCGTCATCAACCCCATGGTCGTCAACCACCACCGGAACGCCCGGCTCCGAACCAACCGCGTCCTCCCAGGCGCTGGTCTCATCCAACATCGCGGCGACGCCATCGGCCTCACGTTCATAACGCTCGACCAGCGCCGGGTCATACGCGGCCCCCGCGCGCTCACGAGCGATCTCAACAGCAGCATCAGCACCGCTGACACGATGAAAGACCTCGACATCCCGCGCCAAGGTGACCAGCCGGGCCGGCATCGCGATCGCCTCGCCCTCAAGCCCGGCCGGAAACCCCTTGCCATCCCACCGCTCGAACGCATCGGCCAATCCCCGCTTAACGTCCCCACCCAGACCCAATCGACCCGCCAAGCGCTGGGCTACTTCGCAATGGGCGGCGATCGCGCGACGTGGCCCACGAGGCCCCTGCACCGCCCCCCCGGCCAACAGCACCGCGCGGCGCAGCGGCGACGCGCCCGCTCCGACATGGCCGCGCAGGTACGCCAGCAGCTCGCGCGGATGGCCGGGATCGATCAGCGCGAAACCGGCGCGGGCCGCGATCTCATCGCCGAAGAACGCCGCCGCCTCGTGCGCCTCGGCCGTGCAGCCGATGTACCGCAGCAAAGCGACGTAATACGTCGCGCGCCGCGCGGCGTCTCCCAAGCCACACGCCTCAGCGAGGCGCACAGCGACCAAGCACGTACGCAGCGCGTGCTCCTGCGGCTGGCCCATCCCCAAATCAGTCGCCACCGAAACCGCACCCACCAACTCGGCCAACCGCACCGCCCCCCGCTCCGACCAATCACTCATGCCACGACTATCAACCACAACCACACACCCCGTCAAAGCACAGACGGCCGAAACCGGATCCTGACAGCACACACAGGCGGCCGCACCCCGCGCGGCGTCAAACCACGCTGAGATACCCGTTCTTCAGGACGCGGTCGCAAGAACCCATCAAGCGGATACCTGGAATGCGCTCGTTGCGGGTCTCTTGCCGCGGCCACCAGCTGCCCTGCTCGTCGCCAATCTCAAGACTCGCGGCGCCGACCGGAAACCGCCGGCGGGAGCGCCAGCACGCAACTATCGTGTGGGACGAGCCAAGGCACGAGAATGCGCCCATGGATCATCTAGGCCGCTTCCCGCGTGGAATCGGTGTGCGATTCCCGTGCTGGTTCTCGCCAGCGTGGTGATGGTTGCTGGATGCGCGGGCCAGCAGCACCCGCAGTTCCTCAGCGCTCGACCCGGCGCGGCGCCGCTGCCCGCAGCTCTGATCGAGCGAGGGCTGCGGCTTGGGCTCACCACGCGTCTCCCTCCAGGGCTACTACGAGTTTGCCGGGACCTCCAGGTGAGATCCCGACGACAAGGGATAGCGCGACCGGTCATCTGCCGACCGCTCATGCCGGCGGGCGGCCTGCGTGCGAGCCCCTTAGGCGTGGGCGCAATCACAACCGACGATCTCCGACCCGGCTACAGCATCGACGTGATCAGCAAAGGCCTCCCAAACGCCAACGGAGGACACTGGTTGTTCGCCGCAGGAACCGCTGCCGCGGTCCGCGGTGACCTCTACCCGCCACCGCCCATCACACCCGCCGACCAGTCCCTGCTTCCGCGCGAACGCGGGGTCTCGCTGCGTGCGCTCCGGCTTGGCCAAATCGGCGGCTTGGTCGCGGAAAGTTGGATCAGGACAATCAAAATGTCGCCAACGCACTCGCCCGCCGCATAATCGCCGGAGGACGATAGGGATCATGCGGCATCGTGCTCGGCCACCGGTGCCGCTGGGCGATGGCGCGTGTCAGCGCGCTATCGGACGTGTGCGAGCGGGTTGTTGACCGCGGCATCGCGGCGCGGGTAGGTTGGGCTAGTGATCGAGGATGTCGTTCGCTGGGATGCGGGCTGGACGTGGTATCGAGTCGAGGGTGATCTCGCTGCGGGCAAAGCGCCCTTGGTAATTCTGCATGGCGGGCCTGGCGCGGCACATGACTATCTTGAGCCCGTCGCGGATCTCGCCGGCATCGCTGGTCGGCCGTGCGTGCTTTATGACCAGATCGGTTGCGGGCAATCACAGCACCTTCCGGGCGCACCGGCGGACTTCTGGAGCGTGGAGCTGTTCTGCCGTGAGCTCACGGAGGTGCTAGGTCATCTCGGCATCGCTAGGCGCTATCACGTGCTTGGGCAATCCTGGGGTGGGATGCTCGGCCTGGAGCATGCGCTGACCCAACCGTCGGGGCTGTGCTCGCTCGTGGTCGCCAACTCGCCCGCATCGATGCAGCTGTGGCTCGATGAGGCCAACCGCCTGCGCGGCCTGTTGCCTGTTGATGTGCAGGAAGCGCTTACGCGCCACGAAGCGGCGGGCACGACGGACAGCGAAGAGTACGAGCAGGCGATGATGAGGTTCTATGAACGCCACCTCTGCCGCATCCCTTTCCCCGACGTGCTCCAGCGAACGTTCGCGCAGCTGGCCGCGGACCCGACCGTGTACCACACAATGAACGGGCCGAGCGAGTTCCACGTGATAGGAACCCTGACGGGCTGGGACATTACCCCTCGTCTGAGCGAGATCTCGATTCCCGTGCTGGTGATCTCCGGTGAGCACGACGAGGCCACCCCGAACGTGGTGCGTCCGTTAGCCGATGCGCTCGCCGACGCCCGATGGGAACTCATCAAGGACGCCAGCCACTCCACGCATCTCGAGCAGCCCGAGCGTTTCCTCGGGCTCGTCGAGACGTTCCTCGCAGCACACGACTGACGCAAACAAAGGCTTCAATAAAGAGCAACAAGGCGCTTCCGCTTTCGCTCAATCCCGGCGTCCCGCCCTGCCGCAGTGCCCACGCGATTGCTTTCGACCTCACCCCAAGTCGTGTCCCGCAATTGCGTTGGCGACGTCTCGTTGCTCGAGGGGTGCACAATGTTCGCGCGACCTCGGGCCAACCGCCGCCTGTGGGCCGCGGCGGAGCGTGACCCACAGGAGCATGGGTTGGCGCAGGCCTAGAGGCCGTGGCTAGCCGGGATCATCGGCGCTGGCCGTTCGTGGACGGCGTGGACGATCTCGGTGTTGTCGATCCCGCGCAGGTACACCGAGGTGATCGCTAGGTCGGCGTGACCGAGCTGGCGTTGAATCACGAGCAACGACACTCCCTCGCGCGACATCTCGACCGCATGTGCATGCCGCAGTTGATGCGGCGCGAAACGACGCCGTACCCCAGCCCGGCTGGCTGCAAGGTGCAGCTGGGCACGAACGCCCGCGGGTGCCCACGGCCGACCACGCGTCGGGCCTCGCAGTACGCAGAACAGCGCACCAATCGGAAGGGTTGCGCGGATCTGCAGCCACGGCTCGAGCTGCTGCCACCCCCAACGGTCCATACCTACCTCGCGGCGTTTGCCGCCCTTGCCATGGCGGACGAGGATCGCGCCTCGAACGGGGTCCAGGTCGCTCTCGGCGAGCGCGAGCGCTTCGCTGATCCGTAACCCCGCCCGCCACAGCAGGACGATCAGGCCGCGGAGACGAACGGCGTCGGCGTCTTCCCCGCGGCATGCATCACTGCGACGATCTCCTCGACTGTCGGCGGGTCTGCCGGGTATCGCTGTCCCTTGTTGCGCGGTGGCCGGCCTTGATGGAAGCTCGACAAGGTCGCGGGCGAGCGCCGGCGGCCGCAGGTGTCCAGCAGCACGGTGGATGGCATACGTCCTCCTTCGGACGATGGGTTGACCCGCCGATCGTCCCGCCACCTCCAGTTGCGTCAAATTGGCGGCTAGTGCTCCTCGCGCAACTGGATCGTCAGCAACGCCTACCTCCGAAGTTAGACTCGGTAGTGGCGCGAGGCCGCAGCTACCGCGCGAGCTGCTCCCACCCCCACCGATGCATCCCGGCCTCGCGGCGCTTGCCGGCTCTACGTGCGTGTGCGAACAGGGATGCACAGCGAGCGACGCCGTCCACTGGATGAGCCACCTGGCGGGCCGTTGCAGCCAGACCACCTGCTGCAGCACGTCGGTGACTGCAACCGAGGTCTCAGGCGGGACCAGGCCGCGCCGCCGACCCCCACTCGTGCTGGCCGCTTGACTGCTCGCCACGGACTGAAGGCTGGTGGGCGTGCCGAGATCGGAGACGCCTGGGAGAATCTGGACGTGGGTTCACCCCGGACGCGCAGCGAAGCCGAACGGCGGGTCGTTGCCGTGTGGGCAGCTGATTGCGCGGAGCGTGTGCTTCGACGCGCAAGCTCCAGGCGATACCGCCCCCGCGAGGCCCTCGCGCGCGTCCGGGCCCTTCGGCCGTGGCGAGCTTGATGTCGCCGAGGAGATCCGCCCGCCGGTTCCCCGGCGGAGGTGCCCCAGTCGAGGTGAGCACCCCGGCATCGGCCGCTGCCACCCGAGCGGTGGGGGCAGGCGGCCGCAGTCGCGCACATGGGTGCGCAGGCCTTGGGCGCGGCGGCGTACGCCGCCAAGAGGCACGATCACCCGTGAGCCCCAGGCGGGCCTGGCGAGCGCCGAACACTGATCCCTCTACTGGGAAGAGCATCGGCTGGTACAGGAATGCGCCTGCCGAGGAAACCCACGTGTGTCGGTCCCCGCAATGCGAGGCGTGGTCCTCGCCGTGGCCGTCGGGAAAGAATGGCCGACGCCGCCACGGCGGTCGCGGTTATGGTTGGGCCCATGGGCGCGGAGGGCGGCGAAGTTGCCTGCCGGACTGCGCCGGACCACGACGTAGTAGGGAGGAAAGCAAATGAGGCGACCCTCGCAATCCCCTAGGGTTCTGGTGACGACGAGCGCCCTCGCGGCGGCGATCATCGTCGGCGGTGCGACAGCCGCGTTGGCTGGCGGGGGCACGATCAGGGCCGAGGCTGCCGCCGCCGGCGACGCGGTGACGTGTCGCCAAGCAGCGCTGCGCAACCTGAAGCCGACTGAGCGGACGACCTTCGCCTGCCACGTCCCGAGCGCCCTGGTGGGACACCCGCTCGAGGTGTTCGCCAACGTTGGCGTGTTCAACACGAATTTCGCGCGGACAAGCTGCACGCTGAGTGACGGACGGCAGCTGAGCAGCGGAACTCATGAAGAGGGTACGGGCGGGATCTCGCTGCAACTCGCGCTTGAGTCGAGTGCAGCGGCGATCGATGTCACGTGCTTTGCCCAGGGCGGAACCGGGGCCCAGCTGACCGGCACGCATGTGACCGGGATCGCCGTCGGCTCGTTGACCACGCACACGCTCTAACCGCCGAGGCAACGGCGCGTGGGCCTGGGGCGGCGTTGCCGGCTGAATCCAGCGTTCGAAGACGGCGGTGCGCTCAGGTGGCCAGGCGCCGACGCACGGCATCGTCCCCGCCTTCAGCCGGTGAGGATTGCGTCGGCGTGTTCGCTGACATCGGCGCCGGAGCCTAGGTCGAACACGAAGCGCATCGAGTCGCGGTCGCGCTGGCGAATCAGCGGCTTGATTGGCGGTGAAGGAGAGCTCTTGCTCGACGTTGGGAAGCTCGGGGGCGGGCTCCTCCCGCAAGCGCCTGTTCATCGTGCTCGCGCGCACATCGAAGAGTCCGGTCGACTCCTACCACCTGCCGCAGCACCGGATTGTGACGATGGGCTCCCCATCGAGCTCTGAGCGCCTGCCGTGCAAGGGTGGGCGCCCCCGCCTGTCCGACACGCGACGGCCGGCAAAGGACCCGCTTTCGGTCCCCGACGCACATCGTAAGGCGGGCGCCTAAGTCTCGGAAAGCGCGGTAGGAAGAGCCCGCGCCGGCAGCCGGCTCAGTGCTTACACCTATGCATCATCGG
>JALYZB010000251.1 GCA_030945945.1 Actinomycetota bacterium
ATCGCCACCGTGTTCGGCGACGTGCACGACATCGGCAAGTCGCTGGTCAACACGATCCTCACCAACAACGGCTACACGGTCATCGACCTCGGCAAGCAGGTGCCGATCTCGACGATCATCGACGCCGCCGTCGAGCACGACGCGACCGCGATCGGCCTTTCCGCGCTGCTGGTCTCGACCTCCAAGCAGATGCCCGCGTGCGTGCAGGAGCTGCACCAGCGCGAGCTCGGATTCCCGGTGCTGATCGGCGGGGCGGCGATCAACCGCAAGTTCGGTCACCGCATCCTCTACCCGAACGGCACCGAGGGCGACGAGGTCTATGCGCCCGGCGTCTTCTACTGCAAGGACGCCTTCGAGGGACTGGCCAAGATGGATCAGCTCATCGATGCCGACGCCCGCAAGGCGCTGGTCAGCCGGACCCGTGAGGCCGCCAAGACCCTGCGCGAGCGGCCCGCGACCGAGCCCGACGACGCGCCGGCGACTACCGACGCCACGGTCCGCAGTGCCGCCAAGACCGACCTCGCCGTGCCCGAGCCGCCCTTCTGGGGCGTGCGCGAGATCGACGTGCCGCTCGAGGAGGTCTATCCCCACCTCGACACCCACGTTCTCTTCAAACTGCATTGGGGCGGGCGCGGCGTCAAGGGCGATGACTGGACGGCGCTGCTGCGCGACGACTTCCAGCCCCGCCTGGAGCGGATGTGGCGCGATCAGGACTACCTGCGCCCCCGCGTGCTGGTCGGCTATTTCCCCTGCAACTCCGACGGCAACGAGCTGATCGTGTGGGACCCCGAGGATTTTGACCCTGCCCACCCCCGCGAGCTCGAGCGGCTCGTGTTTCCGCGCCAGCCCCGCCACGACCGAATCTGCCTGGCCGACTTCTATCGCCCGCTGAGTCGGACCCACCCACCCCAGACCGACGTCGTCGCCCTCCAGGCGGTCACGGCCGGTCAGGAGGTCACCGAGCTGATGGCCTCGCTGGAGGCAGACGGCGAGTTCGCCGAGCAGCTGTTCGTGCACGGCCTCGGGGTGCAGACCGCCGAGGGCCTGGCCGAGTGGATGCACGCGCGGATCCGCTCAGACCTCGGGATCGCGCCCACCCAGGGGCGCCGTTACTCGTGGGGCTATCCCTCCTGCCCCGAGCAGTCCGAGCTGAGCAAGGTCTTCCGCTTGCTCGACGCGCCGTCGATCGGCCTGCGGCTGTCTGACGGGTTCGCGGTCGAGCCCGAACAGTCGACGTTGGCGATCGTCGCCCCCCATCCCCAGGCCGTCTACTTCGGCATGCGCAACGGCACGCTGCCCCGCAACGAGCGCCAGGCCAGCGACGAACTGATCGCCGGAACCGACAAGGACCCGACCAGGCTTGGCGCTCTGCCTGACGCCGATCCCACCGGCGCTCTGGACAACGACCTCGCCGGCTCATCCGAGGACGAGCCGGCGATGGCCGGCGCTTAGTGTCGCGTTTGGGAAATTCGGGAGCAGTCTCGGGAGCGGCTGGGCGTGGCTGGGGCCGCACGCGAGGCGAGCAGGTACTCAAGTACCTGCGCCGAGCGGGTGGGTCCAGGCGCGTCCGGACGCCGCGAGGCTGCCAGCGAATTTGTCAAACGGGGCACTAGCCCTCGGCTTCGAGTCCGGTGCCGCGTCGGGTACCGCTCCGCGACCGGGCCGGCAGCTTGACCGGGGCAGCATGCATCGCGCGCAGCCGCACCTCGCGCCAGGACATGCCCTCCTTGACCAGCGCCGGAGCTCCCATCAGCAGCGCGGTCACGACCTCAACCGCCTGGAGGATCACGCCGTAGGCGACGCCGGTGCCGAGTCCGACGTGCCATCCGGCATGCAGGACGGTCGCGCAGGCCGCTTGGAAGACGCCCAGGTTGGCCGGCGTGGCCGGCAGCACCGCGGTGATGTTGACGGCAAACAGCACGGCGGCGGCCCCGGCCATCCCCGCCTGCTGATCGAGCCCGAGCGCCACGAGCAGGAAATAGCACGACAGCCACTGCAGCGCCCAGGCCGCGAACTGCGCCAGCGCGGCAGTGGCCCCGAGCCGCGGCTGACCAAATACGGCCAAACCGGCGCGCACCCGGGTCATCGCCCCACGGATCTGGGCCATGACGGAATGCAGGCGCCCGAGGCGCGATCCGGCGGCGCCATGGCGCAGCACGACCGGCGCGAGCAGCACGAGAACGAGCAGCGCCAGGGGCGCGATGGCGGCAATCAGCAGCGCATTCTGGTGACCACTGAACAGGTTGACCGACGAGAACATCACGGTGCCGAGAACGGCCAGGGCGGCAATGTTGAGCAGGGTCTGGGAGACGAGGGTGCCAAGCACGACCGGCAGGTTCTCGCGCGCACGGCCGGTGCGGCGGGCGACGACGAGCGCGCGCGAGGGCTCGCCCAGCCGCGCCGGCAGCGTGGAGGACATCAGCACCCCGATGAAGGTCCCCTGCATGGCGTCGGCGAGCCTGACCCGGGCGTCGGGCAGAGCGGCCTGGAGGATCGCGTGCCAGGAGAACGCGCGCATCACCATCGCGCCGCACATGATCGCCAGGCCGAGCAGGACGTAGCTCGGGCTGGAGTTGATCAGCGCGCTGGTGATGTTGTCCAGGCCGATCTTGTTCAGCGCGAGCACGGCGAGCAGAATGCCTCCGAGCGAGACCGCGGCCAGTCCGACCCGGCGCGCGATCGCCACCGCGGGATGGTGGCGGCGGTCGGTCGGGCTCGGCTCGAGGCTCGGCAGCCGACGGGCGGGGACGTGAGGCTTGAGATCGGCCGAGCGGACCCCGATCCGGACCGCGCCGCGTTGCCGCACCCCCTGGGGCGCCGGAACCGCGATCGCGTCCTGGTAGGCCTCCATCACCTCGGCGGCCACGTGGGGCCAGGCAAAGCGCTCGACCTCGCGGGCCGCGTTGCGCGCCATCGCCGCCCGCCGTTCGGGCTCCTCCCACAGGTCGCGCAGCGCTTCGGCCAGAGCCTGCGCGTCGCCCCGGGGCACGAGCACTCCGTCGACGCCGTCGCGGACCACGTCGCGGTAGCCGGCGATGTCCGAGGCGACCACCGGCGTGCCGGCCGCGAAGGCCTCAGTGAGAACCATCCCAAAGCTCTCGCCACCCAGCGAGGGTGCACAGAGAACGTCGGCGCGGGCGAGCTCCGCGCGCTTGTCCTCGTCACTGACCTTGCCGAGCATCCGGATGCCCCGGTCGTCGAACAGCATCGGACCGAGATCCTCGGGGCTGGGGCCGATCACCGTCAGCTCGGTGGGAATGTGTTCGCGCAGGGCCTCGAAGGCTCGCAGCAGCAGCGGTAGCCCCTTGCGCTCAACGGATTGCCCGACGAACACGATCTTCAGGCGGTCGATCGGTGACGTGCACTCCGAGCGCTCGAGCGCGGCCGCGTGGGTATGCACACCGTTGGGGATCACGCGATAGTGACCGCCGAAGAAGCGTCGGCCGGTCCAGGCCGCCGCCTCCGACACGGCGATCCGCACATGGAGGCGGTTAAGGACCCGGCGGGCGCCGATCAGGTTGGCGATCCCATTGGAGATCCGGTTCTCGGAGAAGGAGTGGAAGGTGCCGACCAGCGGCAGCCGGGTGGCATCGGTCGCGACCCAGCCGGCCAGCGGGGCGACGGGCTCGTGGACGTGGACGACGTCGTAGCCGCCGGTGCGCAGCTCGTGATGCAGGGCGGCGACGGATGCCGGGGTGCAGACGAGGTTGGAAACCGCGCCGTTGGCCTTGAAGCCGACGGTGCGACCGAGCGGCACCAGGTAGTCGGGCGCCGGCAGCGCCTGCGGCCGTGCGCCGCGGTGCAGCACGGCGGACAGCGTGTCGGGCGGGTCATACGGGGCCAGCACGCGGACGTGATGACCTTCGGAGATGAACTGCTCGGCCAACGCCTCGATGTGGCGCGTCACCCCACCGGGATACGTCCACGAGTACGGCGAGACGACGGCGATCCGCATCCGATCCAGTTTACCCGCTACCCCGGCTCTCCGACAGGGTTTCGGGGCGGGCGTCCTCGTCGCCTATCATCGATCGGACGATGCCCTCTCGGCACTTCGTGAAATACACCTTTTTGCAGGTAGATCCAGCCTGGCGCCGACTCGACGGCGAACAGCGGGCGGCGGACAAGCGCGAGTTCGCCGCCGCGTGCGAGGACTTCGCCGACGGCCACCTGCTGCGGACCTTCTCCCTGGTGGGCACCCGCGGGGATGCGGACCTGCTGCTGCTCAGCCAGGCCCAGAACCTCGACCGGATCCATGAATTCCATGTCGTGCTGGCTCAGAGTGGGTTGATGAAGTGGTGCACGGCGCCGTATTCGCTGTTGGCAATGACCAAGCCGTCGGAGTACTCCGACGAGTCTCGTCTCGAGGTTCGCCCCGGGCACAGCAAATACCTCTTCGTGTACCCGTTCGTCAAGACCCGCGCCTGGTATGCGCTGCCCGCCGATGAGCGCTGGCGCATCATGCAGGAGCACATCAAGGTGGGACGCGAGTTCCCGTCTGTGGATCTCAACACCAGCTACTCCTTCGGCCTGGACGACCAGGAGTTCGTGGTCGCCTTCGAGACCGACGAGCCCAGCGACTTCCTGGATCTCGTTCAGCGCCTGCGCACGACGGAGTCCAGCGCCTACACGCTGCGCGACACACCCACGTTCACCTGCATCGCCTGTTCCGTGGAGCGCGCGCTCGGCTCGCTGGACGGCGACGCGCTGTCGCTGACCGCCTGATCGGCCGGCGGTGGCGCGGCCCCGCCCGCCGCGCCCCGTGACCGGGTCCCGGCGTCACCCGGACCTCGACCTGCTGCGCAGCTCAGATCCCGTTCTCGGGCGGCTGATCGAGTCCATCGGCCCCGATGCAGTGGCCGATCCGCGCCGCGGCTATCCGCGCGAGCACTACGCGGGCCTGCTGCGCGCAATCCTCGGCCAGCAGGTCTCGGTGCGCGCCGCGACGGCGATGCACCAGCGCCTTCTTGCCCGCTACGGCGGCCGCGCGCCAACCCCGGCTGAAGTGCTGACCGAGGATCCGGAGACCCTGCGCGCGGCGGGTGGACTGTCACGGGCCAAGCTCGCGTCGCTGCGCTCGCTGGCCGAGCACGTGGTCGACGGCCGCCTTGACCTCGGCGGCCTGGAGGTTCTCGATGACGAGCAGGTGCTCGCCGCGCTGACCGCGGTCCGGGGCATCGGCCCTTGGACCGCCCAGATCTTCCTGATGCTCGGACTTGAGCGCCCGGACGTGGTGGCCCCCGGAGACCTCGGGATCCGACGAGCCCTGATGATCGCCGACGGCCGGTCGCAATTGCCCGACCCCGTCGAGGTGCTGGCCCGGGCCGAGGTCTGGCGCCCGCAGCGAACCCTCGCCTGCCGGGTGCTGTGGGCCTCGGTCGCCGTCCGGCCGCTCTGATCGACGAGCAGCAGCCAGACTCATGGCGCCGCACGGCTCTGCGTCGCACCGCGGTCATCCTGGGCCAGCCGCGTGGCGGCCAGGCCGCTCAGACCGCGGAGACTTCTTCCTCTTTGGCAACTCGGAACGAGGATCCGCAGCCGCACGCGGCGACCACGTTGGGGTTCTCGACCTTGAAGCCGGCCCCCTGGAGCTCGTCCACGAAATCGATGGTCGAGCCGCTCACGTAGGGCAGGCTCGGCGTATCGACCAGCAGCCGGATCCCCTTGTCCTCGAACACCTCGTCACCGTCGCGCGTCTCATCGAACGCGAGTGCATACTGGAAGCCCGAGCATCCGCCGCCCCTGACCCCGACGCGTAGTCCCGCGGTGGCGGCGACAGCGTCCTGGGTCGCGAGGAACTCGCGGACCTTCTCCGCTCCCCTGTCTGTGAGAGTGATCATTACTTTCGGAAGTATAGCGGTGAGACCTCGATACCCTTGAGAAGATGTCAGCCACTCCCGAGGAGCTGCGGACGCGGATCGAAGCCGGGATTCCCGGCGCGACTGCCAGCGTCACCGGCGACGGTCACCACTTTGACGCGGTGATCACCGCGTCGGCCTTCGCCGGCCTTTCCCGGATCGCCCAGCACCGGCTTGTCTACGACGTGTTCGGGGAAGAACTGGGCGACCGGATCCACGCTCTCTCGATTCAAACCCGACCGTCAGAGGAGGCCACGTCATGAGTGACACCGCCATCAACCCGATCCGCGACGCCATCCAGGAGGCGATCACCGAGAACCCGGTGATCCTGTTCATGAAGGGCACGCCGGACGCTCCGGCCTGTGGCTTCTCGGCCCGGACGGTGTCGATCCTGCAGACCGTCGGGACCCAGTTTGCCGCCGTCGACATCCTGCCCGACCCGCGCATCCGCGCCGAGCTCTCGGCGATCTCGGACTGGCCGACGATTCCCCAGCTGTTCGTCGCCGGCGAGCTGGTCGGCGGCTGCGACATCATCTCCGAGATGTATGAGGCCGGGGAGCTCGCCCAGACGCTCGGGATCGAGGACGTGCCGGGGGCGCCGGAGCCCAAGCCCGAGCCGGCAGCCGTTCAATCGGCACCGCTCTCGATCGAGAATCGTCTCTAGCCGGCCACCCTTGCCGGGCCGGAGGGTTGATCGCTCAGGCAGCGCGCGACCACGGCCCTCGCCGTGGCTGCGCTGTCTGGGCCGGTGATGATGTCCGACTCCGCGGCCCCGGCGACCCCCCCGATCACCCCGACGGGCTGACACGATCGACCCGGATTCCGCCGGTTCGGCCGGCCCCGTCGTCGCCCTGCGTTTCGATCGCGGGGTGCTGTACGCGCTGGATCAAACGCGGTTGCCCCAGGCTGCGGTGCAGCTCGAGCTGACCGACGCCGATGCCGTCGCGCACGCCATCCGCCGGCTGGCGATTCGCGGCGCGCCGCTGATCGGAGTGGCGGCCGGCTACGGGGTCGCGCTCGCGCTCGCCCGTGATCCGGGCTCGCTGAGCGCGGCCTGCGCGACACTCGAGGCCGCGCGTCCGACCGCCGCCAATCTCACCCACGC